>NZ_JAHWLU010000042.1:0-37756 GCF_022134725.1 Buttiauxella sp. S19-1 | reverse complement strand
CGTTATAGATGTTAATAATATTAACAATTGAAGCGTTAATTTATAATAAATAAAGATATGATGAATCTATGCTGCCACTTTAATTTGCCGGGTTAAAGCTGAAAATATTTCACTTGTTGGTTATAAATTAATCCGCTAGTGGTTAATTTATATTTGATACATGATGTTACGGGAAAACGTGTTTTGGCTTAATAGCCAAAAATGCACACAATCAGATCGCCAGTTATTATTTTTCAGCGTTCTGCTAATCTGGTAGCTAATCAGCTGATTCCCGTTAGCCCATAAAAGGAACCGTGATGGTGGATGTCCACAGCAAGACTATTCGCAGTAAGAATATGCGGGCTATCGCAACGCGTGATACTGCTATCGAAAAGCGGTTGGCGGGTTTATTAAGCGAGTGCGGTTTTTCCTTCCGCACGCAGGACGCAACCCTTGCTGGCAGGCCAGATTTTGTCATCGATGAACACCGCTGCGTTATCTTCACCCACGGTTGTTTCTGGCATCACCACCACTGCTATTTATTTAAAGTTCCGGCAACGCGCACCGAATTCTGGCTGGAGAAAATAGGCAAAAATGTGGCGAGAGATAGTCGCGATTCAACGCGTTTATTAAGCGAAGGCTGGCGAGTACTTTTGGTTTGGGAATGTGCGCTGCGGGGCCGCGAAAAACTCAGTGACATCGCACTTTGTGAACGTCTGGAGGAGTGGATTTGCAGTGGCGGGCATCACGCACAAATTGACACCCTTGGCATACACGAGCTTAAAGACGACGGGTGGCAAGCGCCACCCGCAGGCTGATTACTTCTCTACCTCACAGACTGTCACTACCGGCTTTGGGGGCAGCAGATATTTCCCTAAAGTCACCAACACCACGGCGAAAATAATCACGCCAAGCGCCAGCCATTCAATGGGCGATAAACTTTCCCCGGCAAAACCCGTTCCCAATAACACCGCAACCACAGGGTTGACGTAGGCGTAGCTGGTGGCAACTGCAGGCGCGACGTTACGAATCAGGTACATGTAAGCGCTGATGGCAATAATGGAACCAAATATAGAGAGGTAAGCCACCGCCGCAAAACCTGCGGGGGTTGGTAAAGACGCGAGATGCTCACCGGTTAACGCCGAAGCGGCCAGCAACACAATCCCGGCCGCCAGCATTTCTACCGCTCCCGCCATTAAGCCCGTGGGGAGTTCGATGCGCGAACCGTAGACTGAACCGAAAGCCCAGCTAATCGAGCCAATCAGAATTAACATTGCGCCCCACGGATTACCGCTCAGGTTGCCGCCGCTATTGAGCAACACGATACCACCCAGACCAATCGCGATACCGAGCCATTCCAGCTTGCGAGTTTGAATACCGAACAAGCGGCTAAAGCACAGCGTAAATAGTGGAACGGTTGCCACCATCACCGCGGCAATACCTGAAGGAACATGTTGATGCTCAGCGACCGTAACAAAACCGTTGCCCACTGCCAGCAATAAGACGCCAACCAGTGCGGCGTTAAGCATCGGGCGCAAGGCGGGTAATTTATGGCCTCGCAGCAATAAAACCGCCATCAGCAATATGCCAGCGGCCATGAATCGCACCCCGGCCATCATAAACGGCGGCCAGCTTTTCACGCCAACGGCGATGGCAAAATACGTTGATCCCCAGATGATATATAACGCAAATAGAGCTGCAACCAAAGGCAACAACTGACCAGAACGAACGCGCATGTGTCTTCACATCCTTTAGCAAGAGAGCTAATAGTTAACGTCAAAACTATCTGACTGGCGAGCATTTTACTTGTTGTGATTATGTTAATTTTTATTGACAGCCTGCTTTGATTTTCGTTAATGCACTTTTCTTCCATATACTGTTAGGCAGACAAACTAAAAAAGGACGTTCATTTAATGGCTGGAAGTAGCTTATTAACCTTGCTGGATGATATCGCCACGCTGCTGGACGATATTTCGATGATGGGAAAAATGGCGGCGAAGAAGACGGCTGGGGTGCTGGGCGATGATTTGTCGCTCAACGCGCAACAGGTTTCTGGTGTAAGAGCTAACCGCGAAATACCTGTGGTCTGGCAGGTGGCGAAGGGTTCTGCCATCAACAAAGTGATCCTCGTTCCGCTGGCGCTGATCATCAGTGCATTTGCGCCGTGGGCTATCACGCCTTTATTGATGATTGGTGGCGCATTCCTTTGTTACGAAGGTGTTGAGAAAGTGGTGCACAACATTCATGCCCGCAAACACAAGGAAACGCCCGAAGCCCGCCAACAACGGCTTGATGAAATCGCCGCGCAGGACCCGCTGGTGTACGAAAAGGATAAAGTTAAAGGTGCCATTCGCACCGACTTTATTCTGTCTGCCGAAATTGTCGCGATTACCTTAGGGATTGTGGCAACGGCCCCTTTGCTTAACCAGGTGCTGGTGCTGTCCGGTATTGCCATTGTCGTGACCGTCGGGGTTTATGGCCTGGTGGGCATTATCGTTAAACTGGATGACCTCGGTTTTTGGTTGGTAGAAAAAAGCTCGGTGGTGGCTCGTGGCATCGGGAAAGGGCTATTAATTCTTGCCCCGTGGCTGATGAAATTCTTATCAGTAGTCGGCACATTGGCGATGTTCCTGGTCGGCGGCGGTATTTTGGTGCACGGCGTGCCAGTGTTGCATCACGCCATTGAAGACTGGGCGCAGAAGTTGGGCGGCATTGCTCATTTGCTGGGGCCAACAGTGGCGAATCTGGTGATCGGATTTATCATCGGGGCCATTGTGCTGGCAGTCGTAAATGGCATAAGTCGCTTGCGTAACAACACAGTTCACTAATTTTTTGCAGTTATTTACGCTTATCACCAGGCAAAACAGCAGGTCATTGTCTATAACTGTAGAAGTTTTCACCCCTGATACAGGAGGCAGTTATGGTCTTTGTGGTCAGCGATGAAGTCCAACCTAAGAATGGTGGCCCAAGGATGATTGTTACCGGGTTTTCCAGCGGTATGGTGGAGTGTCGTTGGTATGATGGTTATGGTGTAAAGCGTGAGGCCTTCCGCGAGGATGATTTAGCCCCACTGGCAACAAGGAGCGCCTCACAAGGATAAACCTGAAACGCCCGGTCAATGATCGGGCGTTTTTATTTCTTGAATACCGTCAGTTGCGGGAATGATATACTTTTCATGAATATGTTTATGATTAGTAATCACTGCGAGTGATAATATGCAGCACTATTAATCAGAACCGTCCCAGCTTTGCGAGAAAAAATTACGGCAGTTGTGACAGGCTTTTAGATGATTGCGGTATCCGGGAGAGTGTGAGTGTTTGGCGATGCAATTCAGCGCGAGATAAGCCGTTTCAAAAGTCCAGGGAAGGTGGTTAACCTTTGTTTTATCGTGGTATTTATCTTTTCCACTGTGCTGACATGGCGTGAAGCTGTGGTGCTAGAAGGTGCCTACGTTGCCAACCAGCGCAATAGCCTCGACAGCGTTGCGACCCTGCTCGACAGGCAACTTCAGCACAACATTGATAGTCTGCTGTTTTATCGCAATACCATGCACTATGCGCTGCAATCTCCCATCTCAACGGACCGAACTCGTAAATCCCTGGCTGAGTTTGACCTTTTCCGCACCCAACCTTTTTGGCAATTACGGCTGGATCTACATCGCAGCTTGCCGATGAATGGCGTGTCGGACGAATTTGTTAACAGTAGCCCGTTGCTTGAACGCGATGACGAGACTCTCCACACGGAGCTTAGCGCAGCCCTTGAATTGAGCTATATCATGCGCTTATCAGACCGCTCGCGAACGTTACCACAACGGATATTTTATGCATCGCGCAGTGGTTTTTTTCTCTCCAGCACCGCTCCTGTTAATGACCCGAAGATAGTCTCGCTGTATTACCGTTTGATCGCGCAACCCTATTTTTCTTCTCAGTCGCCGCAAAATAACCCCTCGCGGGTTTTGCTATGGACGCACACCTTTAACCCGAACAGCACTTCCGGGCAGATAATCACGGCGGCGATTCCACTGGATTTCAACGGGCGTTGGTACGGCGTGCTGGCGCTAGATTACCCGATTGACTCGTTGCATAGCTTCTTACAACAAGCCAAATATGACGATCACGAGGGTACGGTGCTGCTCTATGACAACGAACTCAATCCAATCGCGACTTCGGCTAAACAGATGCCGAAACATGCGTTATTTACCGCTCCTCAACTGGCTCAAATTGCCAATGCCGTGACGGCAGCGAAGCCCGGAGAGCAGGGTGAATTACGTTTGGATACTCGTTTTATTACCTGGGCGAAACTCAACAACTTCGACGGCTTGCTGATAAAAGTTCATACCCTGGAAGAGGGGGTGCGTGGTGAATTTGGGCGTATTAGTATCGTGCTCAGCGTGTTGTGGTTGTTATCCACCCTAATGCTGTTTGTTTCGTGGATGGTGATCCGCCGCCTGGTGAGTAACATGTTCAGCCTGCAACAAACCCTGAGCTGGCGCGCGAATTACGACACATTAACCCGTTTATACAATCGCGGCGCCTTCTTCGAGATTGCGAACAAAATCGCCCAGGAATGTAAGCAGCAAGCGCAACCGTTCTCTGTCATTCAGATGGATCTTGATCTCTTCAAAAGTATTAACGACAGGTTTGGTCACAGCAGTGGCGATAAAGTCCTGACACATGCCGCCGCGATGCTCAGTGATGCGTTTCGCCAGGGCGATGTCGCCGGGCGCGTGGGCGGAGAAGAGTTCTGTATCGTTTTGCCTGACACGACACTGGAAGAAGCGGTAAAAGTGGCGGAGCGCATCAGAGTGCGTATCAACAGCAAAGAGTTGCTGTTAAAGCAGGGGAACACCACCAGAATCAGTGCGTCGTTCGGCGTTAGTAGCGCGCTGGAATTTAACGATTACGACTTCGAACGGCTGCAATCTTACGCCGATCATCGCTTGTACAAAGCGAAGCAGGGCGGACGTAATCAGGTCTGTAGTCACGACTAAATCAGCGAGACGGGGTGGTGATGAAGTGGTCAAGACCCTCTTTCCATCCTTCAGGGCCGTAGTTCTGGCTGCGATACACGCGCTGTGGGGTGTCGTTTTGCAGCGTGATGGGTTGCCTGCTGTAACCTTTGACGACAACCGCGTAGTCGACGCTATCGAGCAGTAAAGCGTCACTTGGGCTGTCACCAAGCCCAATGGTGATGTAAGTTTTCCCTTCGCGTTGCTGAAATTGCTGTTGCAGCCAGTGAATGGCTTTGTCTTTGCCCGCCTGCATATCGAGAACATGCCAGAATCGCCCGCCTTGCAACATCATCAAACCCAGCGAGGCAAGCTGTTCGCTAAACGCGGTCATCATCTCCTCGCTATCGCGCCAGATTAATGTCTCCGAGGCTTCATTAAGTTTCGCAAGGCTTGCCTGTGTGCGTGTCAGTCCCGTCAGTTCGCAAAGGATGTGCTCGTCGACATCGGCAAAACAGGTGAATTTGAAGCCAAATTTCTGGCGCAGTTTATCGAGCACAGCAAACAGTTCTTGATGGTGAATTCCGGTCAACAGGCGAGGGTAGGCATCACTGTCACTCCATCGGGCGTCAAGCTGAATCACCGCGCCGTTTTCAGCAATAAATGGCAGGCCCGTTAACGAAAGTTCGTGTTGCCAGTCCAGGATTTCAGCGGCGCTTTTCGCACTACATAAAATTAGCGGGATGCCGTGTTGACGGAGCACACTGATCCACGGACTGGCGGCTTCCCAGCGATAGGAATGATGCTCCAGCAGCGTGCCATCAAGATCTGAAATGATTAATAACGGATCGTGCAAAAGTGGCATGGCGCTTCTCCTAAAATTCAAATAGTGAGATCCCGGTGCTTAAGAATCTTCTCAATCAAACTAACCACTTAATCCTTTATGGGTAACCGGAAAGCCGCGGCTGATAAGGAGTTCAGGGCCCGTTTCACCCCGTCATATTCAAAATATAAATATGCATATGGTGAATATTTCATTGTGTTGAAATAAATCTGAGGTAATGTGAACGCACATCAGATTTCCTGATGTAACGAATTTTTCAAGTGCTTCTTGCTTACGCAAGTTTAATCCCGGCGACTCTGCCGGGATTTTTTTACCCTTCATACTTCAAGCTGCAGGTGCGTTGACTGCATTCCCTCACCCGAATCACTTACTTAAGTAAGCTCATCGGGATTCACTCATTTGCCGCCTTCCTGCAACTCGAATTATTTTGGGTATATCTAGCGGTTCACTTCATTGACACTAAAATCGTGTATATCCAACTCGAAGGCTTCCGCCAGTTCGGTGTAGGTATGCCAGGTGCGTCCATCGATACTGACCCGATGGGGATCGTCGCTATCGCTCGCACGCGTAATTTCACTTTCGCTGATCTCATTGATGGCCGCCAGTAAAGCATCAACATCGATACGCGCGCTATCATTGAGTTCTTTCGTGCTCTTCATGCCGTAGTCCTCCAGGGGTACCCGAGATTAAGTATAGACACCCGATGCGAATGAGTCGTTTTTGATCTAAACTGGCACAAAGAAACCGGAGGGATTTTGTTATGAATATCAACGATCGCGTCACCGTGAAAACCGATGGCGGCCCGCGTCGGCCAGGCGTGGTATTAGCTGTTGAGCAATTTAGCGAAGGGACGATGTATCTGGTGTCGCTGGAAGAGTATCCGTTGGGCATCTGGTTTTTTAACGAGTCAGGCCACCCGGATGGTATTTTTGTAGAACGCTCGGAGTAGTCTGTTGCTGGGTGGTTCTGGTGGAGTCGCTTACGCTAATCCACCCCACACCTGCCGTTCCCTGGTCGGATTAGCGTAGCGACATCCGACATTCACTTGCGGTTTAATCTCTAACGCAAATTAACAAAAATACCATTCGTCACATTATCCGTCAGGCGCACCACATGATAAATCACCTGCTTATTATGGGTTTTTATCTTGCGTTTTATATTTCCTTTGTGCGATGACACCGTTTTTGCTTTGATATTCATCTGATCTGATATTTGAATGGTGCCTTGCCCGGACATCCACATTTTAAGCATGCTCGACTCAGTGCGGCTTAATGATAACGTGGGTAAATTAATATGGCCGATGCAATGCGCATTTTTTGCTAAATATTCCGAAAGGATTTCATCTAGTGATTCAGGTTTTATTGATTTGGAGCTAATTAACAGATTACTGCGAACCAAAAGATATTCATCAAAATGAATATTAGCAATTGCCATAAAGACTAAAAATAATGTATTGGGATGCTGATTAATGATCTGCTTAATTTTCTCGCTGCTCTGAGCATCATGGATGAAACAGTCTTCATTAATAAACACCACATTAGGCGACTGCGACTCACAGGCGTGAGCCAGCTCCTCGGTAGTCTCCACGTTGGTCATCTGCCGTTTTCGGATGCCACGGCTGGTCAAATATCCTGTTAATCCTAGCCGGGTATAACTGCATAAATCCATAATGATCGTTGACATAACATTCCCCCCCTTTTACCCGCGAAGTATTTTTAGGCATAACAACTATCCAGTAAAGTTATGTATAATTTGCTAAGAAATTTCTCAAAGTAAAGTGAATGTTAGATTCTGTGAGATAAGTAAAAGCATATAAGCCGCGCCGGATATATCCTGGTGGATGTTATTTAAGAAAGCTTTTAGGAATATCCTCATGAAGGCTATACAAATAATGTGGGATTAATTTGCGGGTATTTCACTCACAATATCAGCAAGCAAATTAAATACTTCACTAAATAAATGTTCGGCGAAAGGAGCCATCAAAGGAATTAAGGCAGTCATGACTAACATGCCGACGGCAAGAGTCAGTGGAAAACCAATCACAAACACCGAAAGTTGTGGGGACATACGGTTGAGTAAACCCAGAGCAATGTTCAGGGTCAGCAATAACGTTATCAGCGGCAGTGCCAGCATCAAACCGTTAAGGAAGATTAAACCACCCGCACGCGTCAGCGCCATAAACGCATTACTGTTGATCGGGTCACCGCCGATCGGCAGGGTGTGAAAAGTGTCGACCAGCATCGAAATCAGCCATAGATGACCGTTAAACATCAGAAACAGTAGCATCGCCAGCATATCTATAAACCGCGCCAGCACCGGCATGTTCAGACGGCTGCCAGGGTCAAAGAAGGTGGCGAAAGACAGTCCCATCTGCAAACCGATGATTTCCCCGGCGGTGCGGATAGCAGCAAAGGCAAACTGCATGGTGAAGCCCAGCGCAATGCCAATCAGAATTTGCTGTGCTGCGAGCCAAAAGCCCGCCGCTGAGAAAATAGTCACATCAGATGCGGGAATGGTGGGGGCGATTATCCAGGTGATCATCAGCGCGAGGCCGACTTTCACCTTTTTGGAAATAGAACGCTCACTGAGAATGGGAGCGGTTGAGATCAGGGCCAGAATACGAATAAATGGCCAGAATCCCATACTCAGTAAGGTGAGCCACTGCCCGCTATCAACGTGAATCATCCAATGTTCATCGGGATGTTCGTTAGCAGCGTGCGCATGTAGTCCAGCAACAGATTAAGCATCCATGGCCCGGCGACGATAATCGTGACAAACACCGCCAGAATTTTTGGGATGAACGAAAGAGTCATTTCGTTAATCTGTGTGGCGGCTTGCAACATGCTGATGATAAGACCGGTGACCAGAGCCACCATCAACAGCGGGGCGGCGAGCGCCAAAGCCACTTTCATCGCTTCGGTGCCCATCATCATGACCGACTCAGGAGTCATCTTTTTCCCCTCTAACTGTAGAAACTTTGCGCCAGCGAGCCGACCAGCAATTGCCAGCCATCCACCAGGACAAACAGCATTAATTTAAAGGGCAGGGCAATGGTTGCCGGTGGCACCATCATCATCCCCAACGCCATCAGTACGCTGGCGATCACCAGGTCGATAATCAAAAACGGAATGAACACCGTAAAGCCAATCTGGAAAGCCGTTTTCAGCTCGCTGGTAACATAGGCCGGAAGCAATATGCGCATCGGTACCACTTCCGGGCCTTCGAGCGGTGGCGTATTCGCCAGACGGGCAAACAACGCCAGATCCGCTTCACGGGTTTGGCGCAGCATGAACTCGCGCAGCGGTTGAGAACCTTTTTCCAGCGCTTCATCCATCTGGATTTTGTTTTCACTAAACGGCTGATAGGCATCGGTATAAATTTTATCGAATACCGGAGCCATAATGAAAAAGGTCAAAAACAGCGCCAGCCCCAGTAGTACCTGGTTTGGCGGTGCAGACGGCGTACCCAATGCACTACGCAGCAGGCCAAAAACAATAATGATGCGCGTGAAGCTGGTCATCATCAGCAAGATGGCCGGTAAAAAGGTCAGCGAGGTGATAAACACCAGCGTCTGAACCGGTAGCGACCAGCTTTGCCCGCCGTTGGACATCGGCTGGCTGATAAGCCCCGGTAATTGTGCGAAGGCGGCTGGCATCACAAGCAGCAAGCCGAGCAACGAGAAGGGGATCCAACGTTTCATCAATCTTTCCCGTTACGTTTAAGCAGGTTTTTCATCAGGCTTTTTTTCATCAAATCATGGAAATCAGCAGGGGCAACCGGGGAAACCGTTTCACTGACCGCTGCGGCGGGCAGCGTATGCAGATGAGTAATTTGCCCGGCGGTGACGCCAAGTACCAGACGCGCGTCTGCGACATCCACAATCACCACCCGTTCGCGAGCGCCAACGCTACAACTGGCGCTGACTTTCATCTCTTTGCTGGAGCCGTTTTTGGGTGCCAGGCCAAAACGTTTTGCTACCCAGGCGGCAAGTAAGATAAAAATAATAATCGCCGTTAAGGCTCCGCTCACTTGCACCAACGAAGAGCCGGTGCTGGCGGCAGCCGGTTGCTGTACTGTTGCCTGGGTTTTCATCGAATTAACGGCTCAGACGACGCATACGTTCAGATGGCGTAATGATGTCGGTGATGCGCACACCGTATTTGTCGGCCACGACGACCACTTCACCCTGGGCAATCAGATAGCCGTTGATCAGAATATCCAGCGGTTCGCCTGCCAGGCCATCCAGCGCCACCACCGAACCTTGCGATAAACGCAGCAGTTCTTTGATGGTCATACGGGTACGGCCCAGTTCCACTGTCAGCTTGACCGGAATGTCCATAATCAGGTCGATGTCCTGCATCGCCCCGGCAATGTCATTGCCTTCCAGCGCACGGAACACGCTGTCAGCGGTACTCTTGGGGGAGACTTTTTGTTCGTTTAGCGCATCAGCCCACAGATCGTCCACGGAGCCTGCATTGTCGTCGGACGGTTGATTAATATCACTCATTTGGGCTGTTCCTCGTTCAGCGAATTCAGGATTGGGTTGATCAAATGTTCGACGCGCAAAGCGTACTGACCGTTAAGCGTGCCGTACTGACTGGTCAGCACCGGAACACCGTCAACGTGCGCCAGAATGCGCTCCGGTTTATCCATCGGCAGCACGTCACCAGGTTTCAATTTTAAAATTTGCGACAGACGCAGCGGTATGTCAGCGAAGTTGGCTATCAGTTCCAGTTCGGAGTGCTGAACCTGGCGCACGAGCGTATCGCGCCAGCTTTGGTCTTCCTGGCGGGAGTTTTCCAGCGGCGGATTCACCAACAGCTCGCGCAACGGTTCAATCATGCTAAATGGCAGGCAGATATTAAACTCGCCGGTCAGGTTGCCTATCTCGACATGGAACGGAGTGTTCACCACGATGTCGTTTGGCGACGTGGTGATGTTGGTAAATTTCACCTGCATCTCGGATCGCACATATTCCACATCGAGTGGATAAATCGCTTTCCACGCATCGCTGTACGATTCCAGTGCCAGTTTCAGCATGCGGTTAATCACCCGCTGTTCGGTATGGGTGAATTCGCGGCCTTCCACTTTTGTCGGGAAACGCCCGTCGCCACCAAACAGGTTATCCACGGCGATAAACACCAGGCTCGGTGAAAACACGAACAAACCGGTACCACGCAGCGGTTTGAGGTGCATCAGGTTGAGGTTGGTGGGTACCGGCAGATTGCGGGCAAATTCGTGATAGGGCTGAATGCGGATCGCCCCGACGGTAATGTCCGGGCTACGGCGTAACAGGTTAAACAACCCCATACGGAACTGACGGGCAAAACGCTCGTTGATAATTTCCAGCGCTTGCAGGCGTTCACGCACCACACGACGCTGAGTGTTAGGGTCATACGGACGAATGTCCGTTTCTGGCGACGAGCCTGCTGTCGGTTCGTCGCTACTGTCACTGTCGCCATTTAACAGTGCGTCAATTTCGGCCTGAGAAAGAATGCTATCGCCCATGGGATTACCGCAAAATAAAGGCGGTATACAGCACGTCGCTGACTGCCTGTTGGGGTTGCCCGGCGACAAGCGGTGGAGCCAGCGTATTCTTGATGGCTTCAACCAGTTTTTGTTTGCCTTCATCGGTCGCCAGGGCTGCACCATCCTGACGGGAGAACAGCAGCAGCAAGCGGCTACGCACTTCTGGCAGGAATTCGCTCAGGCGTTGACGCGTGGCATCGTCTTTCAGACGCAACGTGATACCGATGTACAACACGCGGTCAGCGTCACCGAGGTTAACGGTGAACGTATCCAGTGCGTAAAACACAGGCGCGGGTGGTGGCTCCGGTGCTTTCGTCTGAGCAGAAGCCGGTTCTTGCTTCATACGCCAGTAGCTGTAACCTGCGGTAGCACACGCTGCAAGAGTAATCAGGACCAGTAACATCATCCAGATGGAGCCCTTGCGGCTTTTTGGCAAAGCGGTGTCAGTCATAAAACGCATCTTTCCTGTATCGGTACTGCATATGGGTCAATTATCCCGTGTCTGCGGGCGTTCAAAGGCCCGAAAACAGGGGATTTTTATCTCTACATCTGACGTTTAGCTTAGGGAGAGCGACTCAGGCAAAAATATCCACCGCGTTATTTCCCGACGCTAAACGTTGAATACTGGCAGGAACGGCCAGCGATTCAGACTCTCCCATCGACGGGAAGCTGCCTGCTGAACGTTGTGCCTGTTGCTGCTGTTGCCCAGATTGCTGTTGTTGCTGTTGTGCAAAACTTTCACTGCTGATACTGCTTTGCCCCAGCTGAATGCCGCTTTCCGCCAGCGCAATACGCAAGTTGGGCAGCGTGGCTTCGAGTGCGGCACGCACATGGCTGTGGGCTGAAACCATCTGCAATTGCGCCTGGTTATCGTCGAGTTTCATGCTGATTTGAATCTGGCCGAGATCATCAGGATGCAAACGTAGCTCAGCCGTTTGCTGGCCCTGGCGGGTGAATAAAGCGATGTGCTGGCTTACCGACTGCTGCCACTCCTGGCTTCCCAGTTGTGCGCTAATCTGTGGTGCGACAGGCACGGCAATTTGAGTTGTGGCCGGTGTGGCAACGGTTGCGGTACTGAAGGCTGGCGCGGTGAGCGTTGATGTAGTGGCCGTATTGTTGGCTGCATTATCGCGGCTGCCATTTTCCGCATTGTTTAAGGCGGCGAAGGTTTTCGTGTCGACCACGGGTTCGTTGCTGGTGGACGGCGCAGTATTCCCTGGCGTGGATTTATCCAGAAGCCCTGGGGTTTCGTCCAACGCGCTAGCGTTGTCACGGCTATCCGTCGTCAGGGTGTTTTTGATACCGCTGCCTGTGAGCAAAACATTTAGCGCGTTTGAACCTTCGCCATTCGTTTCAGGCTGCATATTCAGGGCGCTGGCGGTTGGCGTTTGCTGCGGCAACATGGCAAACAGGGCGCTCAACGCCTGCATATCCGCATTGCTCAGTGTATGGTTTTGCTCACTCTGCGCTTCAATTTGCGCTGTTTTATCGTCGCTGCTGGTTTTCTTCACATTAGCAAGCAGGGCGGAAAGTGCTTCTGGCGTGTCGAGATTGCCCAGCAGTGAGGCGAGAGTCACTTTTTCATCGGCAGTGCTGGTGCCTTTGCTCGGCGTTTTATTCAGCGCGGCTTCAAGCGACACGGTTTTGCCGTCTGCCAGCGAAATCTCGCCGGGTAACGCTTTACCGAGCAGGCTCAGAAAATCTTCGCTGAAACCTTTATCTGCGACGGTGGCACCGCCCGCAGTAGTCGAGCGGCTTGCGACATCAGGAGAAGTGATTATCAGGGGCTGCATCATTGTTCGACCTTCCTCAGTGTTGCCCGCTGGGCATATTCATCCATCAGTTTTTGATCAAGCTTGTTTTCGGCCAGTAACACCTGCGCGGCTTTTCGGTCTTGCAAAGTTTGCCAGGCCTGTAATCTTTTTTGCTTCTCTTGCCAGAAGTTGAGCGCCAGGTTGACCTTATTGTTCCACTGCGAGAGTTGCTGGCGGTGCTGGTCAATAGCTTTCTCAAGTGTCTGTATAAACTGCTGATAATTCTGCCAACGGTTACTGGCGATCCCCTGGCTCATGTTGTCATTCAGGCTGCTGCTGTATTCAAACTGATAGTTAATCAGCATGTTGAGTTGTTCTTCCGCCTGCTGGCAGCCGCGGCGCATTTCACCTAAGCGGACTGCTGCATCGTCGACCTCTTTTACTGCGAGGTCACACAGGGTATCCAGTGCGGTGCTTTGGTTCATACCGATCTCCCATCAAGCTAGTGTCGGATGGCGCTTCGCTTAACCGGCCAACGAAACCCGTCATCCACCGTTGTTGTGAACATCAAACCCCTGGGAAAATAATCTCCAGTGACTGGCAGGCTTCTTCCCAGCCGCTGCGCTCGAAAATCCCTTGCTGCAAAAAGGCTTCCAGTTGCGGCCACAACACAATGGCTTTGTCGAGCTGCGGATCGCTGCCTTTGGCATACGCGCCAACGCTGACTAAATCGCGATTACGCTGGAAGCTGGATAACAACTGCTTGAAATGACGAACACGGGCGTAGTGTTGGTCGGTAATGAGTGAGGTCATGGCGCGACTGATGGAGGCTTCAATGTCGATAGCCGGATAATGGCCGCCTTCCGCAAGGCGGCGCGACAACACGATGTGACCATCAAGAATGGCGCGTGCGGAGTCGGCAATCGGATCTTGTTGGTCATCGCCTTCGGTCAACACGGTGTAAAACGCGGTAATCGAACCGCCGCCAGAGATACCGTTACCAGCACGTTCAACCAGCGCCGGGAGCTTGGCAAACACCGACGGCGGATAACCTTTGGTAGCCGGAGGTTCACCAATCGCCAGCGCGATTTCACGCTGCGCCATCGCATAGCGGGTGAGGGAGTCCATAATCAGCAACACATGCTGACCTCGGTCACGGAAATCTTCGGCGATGCGCGTGGCATACGCGGCACCTTGCATACGCAATAACGGTGAAACGTCTGCTGGAGCGGCAATCACCACCGAACGGGCGCGGCCTTCGGGGCCAAGAATATTCTCGATAAAGTCTTTAACTTCACGACCACGCTCACCGATTAAACCCACCACAATCACATCAGCCTGGGTATAACGCGCCATCATGCCCAACAGCACGCTCTTGCCGACGCCGGAACCGGCGAACAGCCCCATACGCTGCCCGCGCCCGACAGTCAGCAGTGCGTTAATTGGGCGCACGCCGACATCCAGAACGTGTTCGATAGGCGTTCGTTGTAACGGGTTGAATGGCGCGGCACCCAGCGCCCCCATAGTGGTGGTTTCAGGGGCCGGAAGGCTATCTAGTGGACGGCCACTTCCATCAAGTACCCGTCCTAATAGTGCCGGGCCAAGTGGCAATTGTTTCCCGCTATGCAGGCCACCTTCAGCGGTGGCGCGCGCGTAAACGCGAGCACCTGGCAAGATCCCTTCGACTTCCTCAAGGGGCATCAGGAACAGTTTCTTGCCGTTAAAACCGACAACTTCGCACTCAATATCTCTGGAGTGCTGTTCGATAATACAGGTCGCCCCAAGGGGCAATTGCAAACCGGTGGCTTCAAGTACCAAACCCGTTGCCCGTGTCAGTCGGCCATAACGGCGAACGGTGGGTAACTGTGACATTCGCGCTTCGAAATTATCGAGCGTGTTGAGCCAGCGTGTTAAACGGGCAGTCATCACAACACTCCTGGAGCTGCAAGGCGGCAGAGTTCCTGCCAGCGTGTTGCCACACTGGCGTCGAGGTCGCCTTCATCGGCAGACACTTTGCAGCCGCCCTGATGCAGACTTGGGTCGCCACGCAGACGCCAGCCATGCAGGCTGAGTGTTGCGCCAAGCATTTCTTCAACACGTTGTAAATCATCGGGATGCACGCGCAACTGTGGTTTGCCACTGAACAGCGGCTCTTGTTGTAAAAGCGCCTGGATCTGTTTAATCAGCGCACTGTTATCAATGCCTTTTGACTCACCAATAACCTGACGTGCCGCTTCCAGTGCCATTTGCATCAAACGCGAAGCGATGACGCTATCGAGCGCATCCAGGGTGTACTGGAATTCGCTAACCAGTTGCTGCATCCGCGCATGAACCGGTGCTTGCTGTTGCTTAGCTTCAGCCAGCCCCTGCTCCAGGCCTTGCTGAAAACCTGCGTTACGGCCTTCTTCTGCACCCGCTGTATGCCCTGCGGCATAACCCAGTTGATGACCTTGTTCGTGCGCCTGCATCTGCATTTGTGCCAGTTGCTGCTGCAAGTTGGGCTCGCTTTCTTCAGGCGATTCAGTGGGTTCATCTTCAGCATCAGAGGCGAACAATGGCTCAAATGCCTGCGACGGCGGTGCTAAATCGTCTGGCGTCCAGATTTTCCACGCAAGCCCGTTAGACATAAGTATCCTCGCTGGTGCCAATGACCATCTCGCCGGTTTCTGCCAGGCGACGAACGATAAGCAGAATGGCTTTCTGTTCGTTTTCTACCTGCGACAGGCGTACCGGGCCACGGTTGGAGAGGTCGTCGCGCAGAATATCTGCCGCACGTTGCGACATGTTGCGCAGGAATTTCTCCCGCAGTGGCTGTTCGGCACCTTTGAGGGCGATAAGCAGCGATTCGGACTCCACTTCCTGCAACAGGCGCTGGATGCTGCGGTCGTCGACTTCGACGAGGTTTTCGAACAGGAACATTTCGTCGATGATTTTTTGTGCCAGCTCGCCATCGAAGTCGCGAACGGCAGTGATAACCGCTTCTTCCTGCTGAGTTTTCATCAGGTTGATAATTTCTGCTGCCGTCCTCACGCCGCCCATTTTGCTGCGCTTGAGGTTTTGGCCGTCGAGCAGGTTGTTGAGCACTTCGGTCAACTCAGCCAATGCCGCAGGCTGCACGCCGCCGAAGGTCGCGATACGCAGCATCACGTCGTGGCGTAAACGCTCGTCGAACAACGCCAGAATATCTGCCGCCTGAGCACGTTTGAGGTGAACCAGGATGGTAGCGATAATTTGCGGGTGCTCGTCGCGAATCAGGTCCGCAGCACTTTGCGGTTCCATAAAGTTGAGCGTTTCCATACCCGACGTGGTTTCGCGGGTTTCCAGAATATCTTCCAGCAGGCTGGAGGCACGCTCTTCGCCCAGGGCTTTGATCAACACCGAACGCAGATAATCGTTCGCGTTGACCGACAGCGCGGCGTACTGCTCGGCTTCTTGTTCGAACTCGGCCAACACCTCGGTCAGTTGCTTATTAGAAATCTGGCGAATGCTGGCCATCGCGGCACTGAGATGCTGGACTTCACGTGGACTGAGATGCTTGAACACCTCTGCCGCACGGTCTTCGCCAATGGTCATCAACAGAATGGCGCTTTTCTCTGTTCCGCTAATACTCATAGTTCGTTACTCATCCATTGGCGTATCACCAGCGCGACCACGCGCGGATCGTTATCAGACATCTCGCGAATACGCTGGCTCATGACTTCAGCGCCGAGGCGTTGGTTAACTTTGCGTTGCTGCTGCTGTTCGTCTTTCGTCAGGCGTACAGAAACGGCATCTTCCTCTTCCACACGCTGGCGTTGGGCTTCAACCAGGGCTTGTTGTGCCATTTCTTTGCGTTGCAGTTGTGGGCGCACCACTTTGCGCCACAGCAGCCAGGCAACAATCAACACCAACAACCAGCGACCGGCCGACATCAACATCTCGAAGAAGGCTTGTTGCTTCCAGAATGGCAGTTCCGCACTGGTTTCGTCGCTGGCGCTAAACGGTGAGTTAACGACATTGAGCGTATCGCCGCGTTTATCGGAATAACCCATCGCTTCACGCGTCAGATTTTCAATTTGCTTCATCTGATCGGCAGTCAATGGCAGTGGTTTGCCATCGGTAAGCTGGCGGTAGTTCACCACCACCGCGACAGACAGTCGCTGAACATCACCGACGTTCAACTTGGTATGCAAAATGGTGCGGTCGACCTCGTAGTTGGTGGTCTCGTCACGCTGTGTGTTACTCGAGCCACTCTGCGCAGAGGTGGATGTTGCCTGTGTTTGCTGCGGCTGAGCATTCGCTGGCGTAGCTTGTGGCGGTGTTGAAATGGGGGCGTTATTCGGTGGGGCAGGTTGGTTAGATAGTGCACCCGGCACACCACCTGGGTTACGGCCATTCACTTGCTCGCTTTGGTTAAGCTGGCGCGAACGCACCGCTGCCTGAGAGGGATCGCTGTTCGGGTGATACTGCTCTTGTGTTTGTTCTTTATTAGAGAAGTCAATTTGTGCGGTGACCTGCGCGTGGACATTATTGTTGCCGACAATCGGCCCAAGAATGGCTTCGATGCGGCGCTGGTAACGGCTTTCGACATCCATTGCATATTTAAGCTGTGCATCGTTAAGGTCACGGCCTGCGGTATTGGACTGCGTCAGCAAATGCCCGCCCTGGTCGACCAGCGTCACATTGCCTGGCGGCAAACCAGCAACCGCACTCGACACCATATGCACCACGGCACTGACTTGTCCTTCGTCTAACGCACGACCAGCTTCCAGGCTAAGTGTGACCGAAGCAGAAGGGGATTTTTGTTCGCGAACAAACAAAGAAGGTTTAGGCATCGCCAGATGCACACGCGCTGTCTTGACCGGGCCAAGCGTTTCGATGGTACGCGCCAGTTCGCCTTCCAGTGCGCGTTGGTAGTTCACCTGCTCGCTAAACTGGCTGATGCCAAACTTTTCTTGATCCAGTAATTCAAAGCCGACTGCGCCACCCTTCGGTAACCCTTGCTGTGCCATGCGCAAACGCAGATCGTAGACTTTATCTGCCGGGACCAAAATCGCGCTGCCGTTATCAGAGAAACGATAAGGCACATTCATCTGGGTCAGTTGAGTGACGATGGCACCGCCATCTTGCTCGGCCAGATTGCTGTACAGCACTTTGTAATCAGGCGTTTTGGCCCACAGCACCAGCGCGACAAGAATGGCGATAGCCGCAGCGCCTGCGACCGCTAGCGGGATTTTAGGATTTGCACGAATGCGGGCCAGCCACTCCTGGGTTTTGTTTTGCGGCGTTTGTGGCAGGCTTGCTGCGGTCATTGAGCACCTCGCAGCTGGGCGTAGACAACATATTTAATAGACAGAGTGAACAAAACGAGCTCCCACAACAAAAGTTCCACAAAGATGGCAACGTTATTATTTTCTTTCTTAGCGGTTTTGATGGCTGAATTAGCTCTATTTATTGCCGCTATTTAGCGCCTTTGTCCTGGTGACAAGGTGGTAATCTTGCCGCGTTTAAAATCACTGGGGCAGGGAAATGGCAATTCAAGGTATCGAAGGCGTACTTCAGCAGTTGCAGGCAACCGCGCTGTCAGCGGGGAATCCGGTTCAGAATTACGAGCCAAAAGTGAGTTTTGCCGGTGAGTTACAGGCAGCTCTTGGCCGTATCAGTGAAACGCAAACCGCTGCCCGTACTCAGGCTGAAAATTTTGCCCTCGGAACACCGGGTGTTGCGCTCAATGATGTGATGGTCGATCTGCAAAAATCGTCGGTTTCGCTACAGATGGGTATCCAGGTGCGCAATAAGATGGTGTCGGCGTATCAGGAAGTGATGAACATGCAGGTTTAGTGGTTTAAGCTATCTGATATATAAAGAAATTATCAGGAAATTACCACGTAGAACGTGAGAGTAGCCTCTTCAGGTAAGGCTCATTGACAGAGATGAGTTTGAGCAGATTTCTGTGCTCATTAATAGCCTCCCAGATTTGGTCGTTAGTATCTCCATCCCATTCAGGATTCATTTTCAGTTCAGCCTTGAGCATTTTTAGCCTGATATGAATGGTGGCAATTTCGTCACGCCCACATTGGCGAGCCATTGCTATGAGGGCTGTCTCTGGTGTTCTCTCGTATGGAGATAAACCCACGCGGGATTTAGTGTAAAGGTTGTAAAGTTTGCTCATTTCAGGTGTGTTTTATTGGTTGAGGTTTCCTGAATGATTGCATCTGGTTGTTTCTCAAACAACAAACATTAAATCTATTTAACTGTATTTTTTTGCATGGCTCTGCGCCATCGCTGCTGAGAGCATGTGACAAAATGTTACATATGGGATAGGGATTTGAAAAAATTAATTATCGCTTCAATGGTTGTAGTAGTGCTTGCTGGGTGTGCATCATCGGGGAATAAGCATCTTCAAAAAGAAACTGAAGTTAGCATGCAGTCAAAAATTAAAGAAGGCTCTACCACCAAAACACAAGTTAAAAGCATGCTTGGCTCACCGGAAAATGTTTCTTTCACTGATGGTGGTAAAGAAATCTGGAAATACTCTTATGCCAAAGTGAAAGTAGACGGGAAATCATTCATTCCGTTTTATGGGCTGTTCCATAATGGCGCAAGCGGTACCAAAAAAGAGCTGACCATTCTTTTTAAGGGTGACACCGTAGAGAAATACACGATGGCTGAGTCAGCAATAAATACTAAATCAGGTTGGGCCGATTAATATTTATCTGATGTGCAGAACATCAACCTTCTTTGGAAACGGTTAAAAACGGGTTTTGTAGGGGGGATAAGCGTCAGCGTCATCCACCATTTACGTCGGATGTCGCTGCGCTAATCCGACCTACGAAAAAGAGTTGTCATCTCTATCAATTTTCTTCCGGGGAGGGGTGAATTAAGTCAATACAACTAAAGTATGGGATTGAATGATATTTAGATGGTTAAGGTTTCGTGTTTTTCGAGAATAACCATTTTATTGCTGGAAATGACCGTGCTATTTGCTGGGACGCTTTTTAAAACCAACGTTCCAACGCCAATGGTCACGTTGTCGCCTATCTCAATATCATCACCAATGATGCACGAATGGGCGCCCATATTGACGTTGTTACCCACGTTAAATTTGATATCTACACCATTTTTATTGCTACCAAGGGTACAGAATTGCCGGATGGTAAAATTCTCGCCAATAATACAGTTTCTGTTAATAATCATTGAGTTGCCGTGCCATATTTTAAAGCCTTTACCAATCTTTAAATGATAATTCAGTTCGACACCAAACAATCCTTCATTAACCACTCGATTGAGAATCACAAACATCAATGAAAGCGGGTACAGCGCCTTTGTTTTGGCGTGAATAGTTGCCATTCTGAATATTAAAATAATGAGCTTAGATTTGGCAGTGTTGATTTTTAAGTCATATTTTAATGTCGACAAGAAATCACGCATGGCGTTGTTCCATTTTAGGATTATAAGAATAATCTTAATTCATAATTGTTAACTCGCCATTGAGTTTGCGAAATCTTTTCTAAGCTTGATAAGCATTGCACATTTTAGATGAATGGCGAGGGTTTTATCCCTCGCTCTGGTGTTCAGCGTTGAATCAAATAGCGAATGGTTGGGCCGTCTTGTTGAATATCCAGCACCGTGTAGCCGTGGTTTTTGGCATCTAAAGGGATGTTATTTATTGACTGCGGGCAGTCGCTCACCACTTCAAGAATTTGGCCTTTCGCTAATTGTGGCATGGCCTCCAGTGTGGCAACTGCCGGGTAAGGACAAGGTTCACCGACCATATCCAGGCGGAAATCTGGTACATAATTGTGGCTCATACGCTCTCCTTAATAGGCTGGCTACTGTGCAGGTTTTTACGACGGAAGAACTGTTTTTCCCAACCGACAATGAACAAAAATGCGGCCAGCAAAAGCAAATAGGTGACCAGTAAACCGCCGAGCGGCCCAAAGGTATCGAGTAAGTTGACTTTGTCCCACTGGGTGGCGAGGGCAGGTGAAATATCGTCCCAGTAGTATGCAAGGATCGTGGAACCGATAACGTTGCCTAATCCTACCCACCAGTAATGAACTTGTCCTTCAACCGCGCGATACATCCAGCCGGTTTCACACCCGCCGGCCAGTACAATCCCAAAACCAAACAACAACCCACCGATGACAGCGTTAGGGCCAGCCCACATAATTTTTGGCGCAACACCAAGCTGAACATAACTGAAGATACCAATAGCACTGACCGCCATACCTAAAATGATTGCTTTCGCCATATGCGTACGACCAGTGATCCACATATCCCGGAAAGCCGAGGTAAAGCAGATTTGCGCTCGCTCAATTAACAACCCAAACCCAACGCCAAACAGCATGGCGATACCGAGTTTCGGTTGATTCATCGCGGTAAGTGCGCCCCATCCAACCATACCTGCGAATACCAACATACCGATGCGGAAGCGGCGTTTTGCTTGCTCAGGGCGTTGGGTGAGTGGCGAGGCGGCAGAGACTTTTTGTAGTTTGACGGGAATACGGAACAGCGGGAGAAGGGTGAATTTTGCACCGAACCACGAACCCATCGCAGTCGCTAAGGCGAAGAACCAGGCATGCAGAGAAAACTGGGGAATACCGGTAAAAAATGCCGCCAGATTACAGCCCATTGCCAGACGTGCACCAAAGCCGGCAATGATTCCGCCTAACACCGCCTGGATAATACGTATGCGGTGTTGGGGCATCCGCAGCTTCACGTTATTGGCCCACAATGCGGCCGCAAAACATCCACCGAACATGCCGATAATCATCATGCCGTCAATGCGTGTTAAAGGGTTGCCATCAAGATGAATGAGTTTGAAATATCCCCACTCTTCAGCGTGAACACCCATTAATTGCAGAAGCTGCCCACCCCAGCGGGTAAATTCGCCGGTGACAGCCCAGAATGTTCCTGTAAGGCCGAAATAGTAAGTTGAAAGAATACCTGCTGCGATAACGGCGGGCATCGGAGCCCAGAACTTAACCAGATAATTTAATTTGAATTGTTGCCAGGACATTTTCTTACCTCTGAACTCAGAAGGTGATATGTTGCATAAGGGGCTAAAATATATACTCTTTTCCCTTTATCCAAAACCTCTGCAAAACTATTCTTCAAAATACCCCTGCTTTTTATGACAACAATCAAATAACCAGCCTGATCCATTCCTTTCCCCGAACCATGCAGCTGAAAAATGCATTCATGAATAATTTAATACATATAAGCATTAAAAGACCCGCCGGGGCGGGTCTTTGTCTTTTTGATTATTTTAGATTCGTGCTCAAGTCTGATTTGTTGGAGCAAAAACGCGTTGCGTAGTCGTCAGTCTGAAAGGATTGTGATCGGTATTTTTCACAGTCACTCGCAATATTAAACTTAGCGATGTGTCGTACAGTGTGAAAATACTGGCTATAAAGGTGAACAGACTCCGTTGATTCTTCAACCTCGCTATCCACCATAATGGCGCTCACCACCACAACAACAACCAAGAAAACCACAGCAATCATCCATTTCATTTCTCACGTTCCTGGTTGGTTAAATTTCTGGTAACCCTGGTGATCATCTTTCTTATATGCGTGAGCTTTAGCGAGGAGTCTTAACACCTCTCAGTGGGCGTGTTTTCATTTCTTTGCGCTTTTGCTGATTGCGAGCG
Source organism: Buttiauxella sp. S19-1 (assembly GCF_022134725.1). Classification (NCBI taxonomy): domain Bacteria; kingdom Pseudomonadati; phylum Pseudomonadota; class Gammaproteobacteria; order Enterobacterales; family Enterobacteriaceae; genus Buttiauxella; species Buttiauxella sp. S19-1. The sequence continues at coordinate 15,068 of NZ_JAHWLU010000042.1, read as the reverse complement.
CTGCTTTCGACATATACACAGCACAGGATTGCTATTGCTGCAATTATCCATTCCATTACTGTCACTCCGCTGATTACCCTAAAAAATAGGCGCGAAATTTAGCGCCCATATCGTTTGTTTTCTCCTCTTTTTGTGCTGTCGATCACATTTTCAAATTGGTTTTTGCTTAGCGATAAGCATGGCTGATGTCTTCGCTCCAGACTCAGTTTGCTTTTGACGGTGCAAACTGCCGTTTCAGCAGATTGGCAGACGCCGCCTTTTCCCAAAACAGAGAAACACTGGCGAGCTAAGTGCTTTAATGCGAAAATTATTTTTTCTCCGCGGTCAGGATAGATGATGAAGAAGATTGCATTATTGACAGTGTTGCTGGCGTTGAGCGGCTGTGTGCAGGTTGAAAATTACCGCGAAGTGGTGAAAGCACCAGCACCTGCAGGGCTTGCAGGGTACTGGCAGTCACAAGGTCCGCAAAGTGAGATGGTGAGCCCCGAAGCGATAGCGACGCTGGTGGTGACTTCTGCGGGCGATACGCTGGATTGCCGTCAGTGGCAGCGCGTAATGGCTCTGCCGGGTAAACTGATAGTGCGTTCAGACGATTGGTATAACGTCACGAACAAGCGTGAAGTTTATAGCGTAGAGCGCTTCGGAGATACGCTGGAGTATGCGGGGATGACGCTGAAACGTGTTGAGCGTCCAACGCAGGAATGTGCTGATTATTTGCAGAAAAACCCGCTGCAAACCAAATTACCGTAGGGTAGGGTATCCCTCTCCTTATCACTGGAGAGGGAGGTTCCAGACCCATTTATAACACTTCTTCTATCACCCAAACGCTGACACTGCCGCCGTTACAGGCGAAGGTTGCGCTACCGTTGGCATCAGTCGTCACAGTCTCCTGCCGATTGCCCAAATAATCTCGCCAGTTTTTGCCACCGTAATTATCGCCAAGCGTAATGGTTTTCTCGCCTTCATCGCCGTTAGATAACACCACCACGCAACCGGGGTGTTCATCAGTACCGCTGCGGCTTAATGCGATGCAATTAGGACTATCGAAGTAAAGAGTTTGCACACCGTGAGCAAAGAGTTCGCGGGCGTGAATTAAATCATCCAGCTGTTCAATTACGGGCATGTCGATGTGATAAGTCTCGCCATCGCCACCTTCGTCGTCGTAGCTGGCACCGAATAAATCCGGGTAGAACACGCTTGGCACACCATTTTCGCGCAACAAAATAAGCGCATACGCCAGCGGCTTGAACCACGGTTCAACGGGCGCTTCGAGGGATTGCAGTGGCTGAGTGTCATGATTGGCGACAAGGGTAATGGCGTGGAACGGATCGGCTTCTACCAGCGTGCCGGTGAAAATTTGGCTCATGTCATATTCGCGGCCTTGCTTTGAGGCCTGGTGGAATTTCATTTGCAATGGCGCATCAAACAGCATCGTTTTGCCATCCACCTGGGCAATATATTCCTGAAGTTTATCAACTTCGTGCGACCAATATTCCGCGACGATAAACAACGGTTGTTCCGCTACTTCCTGAACATGCTCAATCCATTCTTTGTAGAACCATGCTGGAATGTGTTTCACCGCATCAAGACGGAAGCCATTACAGCCCGTTTCTGCCATCACCCAGCGCGCCCAATATTTCAGTTCTTCCGTCACGGCATGGTTACGGAAATCGATATTCTCGCCCATTAAATAGTCGAAATTACCCAGTTCATCATCAACCTGATCGTTCCAGCCTTCGCCGGTGTAGTCGTTGATGATTTTAAAAATGCCGCCTTCCGTCGGGTTTTCGATATGGTCGACGCCGCTAAAACATTTGTAATCCCAGATAAATTGCGAATATTTACCGGCGCGGACAGGGAACGTGTAGCGTGTCCACGCCTCACATTCGATCACGCCGTCGTCTATCTCATTGCGGTTTTGTTCGTTGACGCGATTCACGCGAATACGTTCTTTTTCGTCCGCGCCCATTTTGTGGTTAACCACCACATCGAGCAGAACGGAGATGTCATTCTCCTGCAGGGCTTTTATCGCGGCCAGTAATTGTGCTTTGTCGCCGTATTTAGTCGGCACAGAACCTTTTTGGTCAAACTCACCGAGGTCAAAAAGATCATAGCTGTCATATCCTACCGAGTAGCCACCGGAACTGCCTTTATAAGCTGGCGGTAACCAAACCATATTGACGCCAATATCATTGAGCGTGGCTGCACGTTCTGCCACTTCAGCCCACAACTTGCCCCCGCCGGGGTAGTACCAATGGAAAAATTGCAACAAGGTTGGATTGCGCATGTACAGGCTCCATAAAGAGGGATCTCAATTATGGATGATATGCCTGGAAATGCCTGGTGCGACAAGCTCAGTCGTTCTCGCACCAGGAATAGAAGATCAGGAAGTGATGTCCTGATTGTCTTGCGGAGCCAAAATCTGGCCTCCCTGTTTACCATAAGCGGTTAACACGGATTGTTGTATGGAAGATTGCCCTACCAGTTTCGCCAGTTCATCCATGCGTATTTGCAGTAAGCGTTTAATCTCGCTTTCGTTGTCCAGAATATTCTGGAGCACAGGGCTGAGTTGCTCCTGCATCAGCATGGAGAGCTTAATGTCGCTCATGAATTGAGTGAGTTCATGCACCGCGTTAACGTAATCCATTTCACTAGCGATTAATTCGTCCCACATTCCTTTGCGGGCGTTGTTTAGCATCACCTGGCTCTGCTCTAATAATTGCTGATAGCGAATGTACAGTTGCGGTGCGTGGTTCATTAGACTACGTCCTGAATCCGGTTAGGCATCAGAGCAACTTCTTTCCAGGCATCGGCAATATTTCGCAGCAAGTTCTCGACCTCTTCGATCGCGCTGACATCATTGTGTAGATTGGCCTGGAAGATACGTCGCACCATGTAGGTATAAAGAGCGTGCAGATTCTGTGTCAGTTCGTCGTTGCTGGTTTCATCAATGCCGATTTTCAGCCCGTTATCGATGATATTAATGGCTTTAGACAGCGAAAGGCCTTTCCCTTCCAGGTTGCCATCCTGCAAAAAAAGACGCGCACGGACTAACGCGTTGAGCGCACCATCAAACAACATAGTCACTAGTTGTTGCTGGCTGGCACTCATCACCGCGCTTTCCACTTCAATTTTTGCATAGGCCTGAGTCGCTTTTGCCCCGTACATATCTGCTCCTGGATTAATTATTTTTTGCTGGAACTGGTATCAAACTGTTGAGTCAGATAGCTGCTGGTAGAGTTCAGTGAACTCATCATCACGTCCAGTTGAGTAAATTGCGCCTTGTAACGCGCCATCTCTGAGTCAATACGTTCACTGGCTTTGTTGTACTGTGCGGTCAGACTGTTCAGCGTCTTGCTCACACCGTCGGTTGCCGCCTTGATGATTCCGGTGCTGGAGAGCCAACTGGTCAGGTTGTTGCCGATGGTGGTGGTGATGCCGCTGGTTTTACCGTCGCCAACAATCATCTCCTGGACCCCAGCCGCATCTTTTTTCAGCGCCGTTTTCAGTTTGTCGCCATCGAGTTCTAACTTTCCGGTGCTCGGGTCTGACGTCACACCGATTTGTGCCAGTGTCTTAAATGACGAACTGCTCTGGGTATTGTTGAGTAACCCTTTGAGTTGTGTCTGGATAGTACGCAAGGTGCTGTCGCCAAGCAGTGCGCCGTTGCTGGAGTCTTGAGTAGCGCCAGAATCAACCGAGGTGTATTTGGTTAAGCTGCTGAAGGTATCCTGCAAAGAGTTATAGGCATCGACCCAGGCTTTGACCGCGGTTTCTGCTTTAGAAGTATCTTTGGTGATGGTCAGCGTTTGGGTGCCGGTGGTGACATTATTCAGATTGAGGGTGATGTCTTCCAGCGCATCGCTGATGGTATTGCTGCTGTTGGTTATTTTAATGTTGTTCACCGTCAGCTCGGCATCTTGCGCGGTAACGCTCTCTTCCATACCATTCGCGGCATCTGTGCTGGTGCCGTTGTAGCCCATAAAGCTTTGCAGGGCGCTATCACCGCTGACACTCAGGCTCATGGCATTGTCGTTGCCGGTATCGTCAGAGGTAATAGACAGACGATATTGGCCGTTGCCGACGTTGATAATACTGGCGCTAACACCCGCCTTAGCATTATTGATGGTGTCGCGAATGCCGCTCAGCGAGGAGTTGGCAGCACTAATATCAATGGTGACCGGTTTTTTATCGCCACCTTGTTGAATGGTCAACACGCTGTCGCCGGTGGCAATCGCTGTTTTGCTGTCGGGCTGGGTATTTTTGGTGGTCAGCGTTTGCGATTGCGCCAGTTGAGTGACGTTAATCGTATATTTCCCGGCCACTGCATTACCGGTAGTGGTCGCGCTGAACGCGGTGCTACTGCTGCTGGTTGATGTCGCAGTAAACAGATCGGTTTTATTGAGCGCGGTGTTGGCGGTCTGGAAGCTGACCAGTGCACTCTTCAGGGTACCGTAACCGCTCAATTTTGCTGTAAAGGAACTTTGTTGTTTTGAGATTGGTGTTAGCGTCGCTTTTTGTGCTGCCTGCAGGCTATCCAGAATGCTGCTCAGATCCAGACCGGACCCGATTCCCAGCGTAGAAATACTAGCCATATTATTTCCTTAATGTATCGATGCATAAAATGAATACCGGGAGTATCGGCCTGGAAAAAACAAAGTTTACGATTAATTTCTTTTTTTTAATGGCAAGAATAGCGGCAGAGGGCGAGAGTATTTCCGGTGCTAAAAATTTTACTGTGAATGTAAAAAAATTCTAAAGGTTGTGGGGGACCAGACGATAACAGGTTTAACGGCAACGAAGCCGACGGGTGGAAACCCAACCCATAAACCGTAGACTTGAAACACAGGAAAAATAAATCATGGCACAAGTCATTAATACCAACAGCCTTTCGCTGATTACTCAAAACAATATCAACAAGAACCAGTCCGCTCTGTCGACTTCTATTGAGCGTCTGTCTTCTGGCTTACGTATTAACAGCGCGAAGGATGATGCTGCAGGCCAGGCAATTGCAAACCGTTTCACGTCCAACATTAAAGGCCTGACTCAGGCAGCGCGTAACGCCAACGACGGTATCTCTCTGGCGCAGACCACTGAAGGCGCATTGTCAGAAATCAACAACAACTTACAGCGTGTACGTGAACTGACTGTTCAGGCAACTACCGGTACTAACTCTGATTCTGACCTGTCTTCAATCCAGGATGAAATTAAATCCCGTCTGTCTGAAATTGACCGCGTATCCGGTCAGACTCAGTTTAACGGCGTGAATGTACTGGCTAAAAACAGCTCTATGTCCATCCAGGTTGGCGCGAACGATGGCCAGACTATCAATATCGACCTGCAGCAGATTGACTCTTCTACTTTAGGTCTGAATGGCTTCTCTGTAAGCAAAAGCTCTCTGAAAGTTGGTGCCGCACTGACTGAAATAACAGGTGCTGCCGGTGTAGCTCCGAAAGGTGTGAAACTGGATACAGCTGCTGCGAGCTTGACTGCTGCACTTGGTAAAACTGTTGATGCTTCTAGTCTGAGCTTCCATAACATTCAAACTGGCGCTGGTGCTGCTACAGATCAGTTTGTTGTTCAGTCAGGTAGTGATTTCTATTCAGCTTCAATCGACCATACTGATGGTACAGTGACGTTGAATAAAGCCGATGTTGAATACAAAGATACTGATAATGGTTTGACGACTGCTGCGACTCAGGCCAATCAGCTGATTAAAGTAGCTGCGGATTCTAATGGTGACGCCGCTGGTTATGTCACATTCCAGGGCAAAAACTACGCAACGACAGCTGCTGGAGCCTTGGGTGATGATAATACTGTTACAGGTGCAACCAACAAAGTAACCGTTGAACTGTCAACTGCAACTCCTACAGCTCAGTTCAAAGGTGCTTCTTCAGCAAACCCACTGGCTCTGCTGGACAAAGCTATCGCTCAAGTTGATACCTTCCGTTCTTCCCTAGGTGCGGTACAAAACCGTCTGGATTCTGCGGTAACTAATCTGAACAACACCACTACTAACCTGTCTGAAGCGCAGTCCCGTATTCAGGACGCCGACTATGCGACCGAAGTGTCAAATATGTCTAAAGCGCAGATCATCCAGCAGGCGGGTAACTCCGTGTTGTCCAAATCTAACCAGGTTCCACAGCAAGTACTGTCTCTGCTGCAGGGCTAATCGCCTGATACCTGACCAAACCCTGCCTCGGCAGGGTTTTTTCGTATTAATTGTTATCCATAACCGCAAATAACCCCTCATTTCACCCACTATTCTTGCGATTAAAAACCCTCCAGAAACGGATAATCATGCCGATAACTCAACTAACGCAGGGCTGTTTATCGTGAATTCACTGTATACCTCTGAAGGTGTAATGGATAAACACTCGCTGTGGCAGCGTTATGTACCATTGGTGCGTCACGAAGCATTGCGCCTGCAGGTACGCCTGCCCGCGAGTGTGGAGCTTGACGACCTGCTACAGGCGGGCGGCATCGGGTTGTTGAATGCAGTGGACCGTTATGATGCCCTGCAAGGAACGGCATTTACTACCTACGCGGTGCAGCGCATCCGTGGGGCGATGCTTGATGAGTTGCGCAGCCGTGACTGGGTGCCACGCAGCGTCAGGCGTAACGCTCGCGGTGTTGCGCAGGCAATGGGTCAACTGGAGCAAGAGCTGGGCCGTAATGCCACTGAAACTGAAGTGGCAGACCGGTTGGATATCCCGCTCAACGAATACCGTCAGATGTTGCTCGACACCAACAACAGTCAACTTTTCTCTTATGACGAGTGGCGTGAAGAGCATGGCGATAGTATCGAACTGATTACTGAAGAGCATCAGCAGGCGAATCCACTACAACAACTGTTGGAAGGGAATCTACGCCAACGCGTAATGGACGCCATCGAGGCGCTTCCGGATCGTGAAAAGATGGTGCTGACCCTTTACTACCAGGAAGAGCTGAATCTTAAAGAGATTGGCGCGGTACTGGACGTTGGGGAGTCGCGCGTCAGTCAGTTGCACAGCCAGGCGATTAAACGCTTACGCACCAAGCTCGGTAAGTTGTAGGCCGTACATTATAATACGTCCGGGATAACATCATGACGGTGCAGAACTTAAAAAAGCGTCCTTTAAGCCGCTATTTAAAAGACTTTAAACACACACAGACCCATTGTGCCCATTGTGCGAAATTGCTCGACAGAATTACGCTCACCCATCGTGGCGAGATCGTCAGTAAAACGGCTATCGCGCAGCTTGATACGTTAATTGATGAACACAGCTGGCAGATTGAACGCCCGTTCTGGGCGGCGCTATGCCGTTTTTGCGGCGATTTATACTGCAAAGAGCAGGATCACTATTTCGATATTATCGGCTTTAAAGAATACCTGTTCGAACAAACCGAGATGAGCCATGGCACCATCCGTGAATACGTGGTGCGCTTGCGCCGTCTGGGTAACTATTTATCTTCACAAAACGTTCCACGGCCTTCTTCGCCTGCCGCTTACCTCGACGACTCATTTGATGCGTGGTTGCCGCCAACCAGTACCAACAATTACCGTATTGCTCTGCGCAAGTACGGACAATTTCAAACCCTCAATCAAAATATCACTGCCCATTACCAGGAAAATAAATCAACTTCTGATATATATTAAAATGGCATAAGTTGTAGCACAGTGGTTTTGATTGATTATATTAAGTCGCTACAATACAACAATAATATCGACATTCGGGGTAACTATGAAATTAGCAATGGTGGGGCGTCAGGCGCTGATGGGCGTGCTGGCTGTGGCATTGGTTGCAGGTGCGAGTGTTAAAACCTTCGCCGCCGAAAATTTACTGGCAAAAGTCAAAGAGCGCGGCACGCTGCTGGTTGGGCTTGAAGGGACTTATCCTCCATTCAGCTTTCAGGGTGATGACGGCAAACTGACCGGTTTTGAAGTGGAATTTGCTGAGCAGTTGGCACAGCATTTGGGCGTAAAAGCCTCACTGAAGCCGACCAAATGGGATGGCATGCTGGCGTCGCTGGACTCTAAACGCATCGACGTGGTGATTAACCAGGTGACCATTTCTGATGAACGTAAGAAGAAATACGATTTCTCTACGCCATACACCGTTTCGGGTATTCAGGCGTTGGTGAAAAAGGGTAACGAAGGCAGCATTACTGGGCCGGATTCCCTGAAAGGCAAAAAAGTGGGTGTGGGTCTGGGGACTAACTACGAAGAGTGGTTGCGCGCCAATGTACAGGGCGTTGACATCCGTACTTATGATGATGACCCAACGAAATATCAGGATCTGCGCGTAGGCCGTATTGATGCGATTCTGGTCGACCGCCTGGCCGCGTTGGACCTGGTGAAGAAAACCAAAGATACCCTGGCGGTAGCGGGCGATGCGTTCTCACGTCAGGAAGCTGGTGTTGCAGTGCGTAAAGGCAACGAAGACCTGGTCGAAGCGATTAATAAAGGTATTGCTGAGATGCAGAAAGATGGCTCACTGGCCAGGCTTTCCGAAAAATGGTTTGGCGCTGACGTCACCAAATAATTAATTTGGGATGCCCAGGGCGGATTAGCGTAAGCGACATCCGCCTTTTTTATTTGTATTTGCCAGCATTTTGTCAGGCTGGTGCATAATGAATAAATCTGGATTTTATTCAAAGTGTAATGGAGTTGCTCATGTCTCTGCACAATCTGACGCGATTTGCGCGTCTGGAATTTATCGGCGCTCCGACGCCACTCGAATATTTGCCACGTTTTTCCGATTACCTTGGCCGCGAAATCTATATTAAACGTGACGACGCCACGCCGATGGCGATGGGTGGAAATAAGCTGCGTAAACTTGAATTCCTGGCGGCAGATGCGTTGCGTGAAGGTGCCGACGTGCTGGTTACCGCTGGGGCGATTCAGTCAAACCACGTGCGCCAGACCGCGGCAGTTGCGGCAAAACTCGGCCTGAAGTGCGTCGCACTGCTGGAAAACCCAATTGGTACCCAGGCGGAAAACTATCTCACTAACGGTAACCGTTTGATGCTCGACTTGTTTGATGTCGAAATAGAAATGTGTGATGCGCTACATTCGCCGGATAGCCAACTGGAAGAAATTGCCCTACGTCTCGAAGCGCAAGGCTTTCGCCCGTATGTGATTCCTGTTGGCGGCTCGAATGCGCTGGGCGCTTTGGGCTATGTGGAAAGTGCGCTGGAAATCGCGCAGCAGTGCGAAGGTGCAGTCAATGTTTCATCGGTGGTGGTCGCTTCAGGAAGTGCCGGGACGCATGCCGGGCTGGCGGTTGGCCTCGAGCAAGTCATGCCTGATGTTGATTTAATCGGCGTTACCGTTTCGCGTTCTGTTGCCCAGCAGTTGCCAAAAGTGGAAGCGTTGCGGCAGGCGGTCGCGCAATCGCTTAGTGTCAGCGCGTCAAACCCAATACATTTATGGGATGATTATTTCACTCCGGGCTATGGCCATCCTAATGAAGAAGGACTTGAAGCCATTAAAATTTTGGCGCGCCTCGAAGGGATCTTGCTGGATCCGGTTTATACCGGCAAAGCGATGGCCGGGTTAATTGATGGAGTGGCCCAGAAGCGTTTCAAAGACGAAGGCCCGATAATCTTTATTCATACCGGTGGTGCGCCTGCGTTATTTGCTTACCATCCACATGTTTAATGAGATTTTGAAGGGCGACACCCATTTGGGTGTATTACAAGAATAAAAAGACAGACAGGGTGTAATTCAAGTATGCATGAAAGTATTCAACTGGTGCTGGATTCGGCACCGTTTCTGCTTAAAGGTGCCGTCTTTACGCTGCAACTCAGTATTGGCGGCATGTTCTTTGGGCTGATACTCGGTTTTATGTTGGCGTTGATGCGTTTGTCACCGTTTTGGCCGTTCTCCTGGCTATCGCGTTTTTACGTGTCGATTTTTCGCGGGACGCCGTTAATCGCGCAGCTGTTTATGATCTATTACGGCCTGCCGCAGTTTGGTATTGAGCTGGATCCTATTCCTGCGGCGATGATCGGTTTGTCGCTGAATACTGCGGCTTATGCTTCCGAAACCTTGCGTGCGGCGATTTCGTCTATCGAAAAAGGGCAGTGGGAAGCCGCAGCAAGTATCGGTATGACGCCGTGGCAAACCTTACGTCGGGCGATTTTACCGCAGGCGGCTCGTGTCGCATTGCCGCCGCTGAGCAACAGTTTTATCAGTCTGGTGAAAGACACGTCCCTTGCGGCCACTATTCAGGTTCCGGAATTGTTTCGCCAGGCGCAGCTTATTACCTCGCGTACCCTCGAGGTATTTACCATGTATCTCGCGGCGTCATTGATTTACTGGGTAATGGCAACGGTGCTTTCTTCGTTGCAGAACTACTTTGAAAATCAGTTAAATCGCCAGGACAGGGATCCCAAATGAGCGCAATCGACGTAAAACAACTGGTCAAAAAATTCCACGGGCAGACCGTGCTGCATGGTATCGATCTGGAAGTGAAAGCGGGCGAAGTGGTGGCGATTATCGGGCCAAGTGGCTCCGGTAAAACCACCTTGCTGCGCTGCATAAATTTGCTGGAACAACCCGAGTCCGGCACCATCAAGGTCGGAGAGATTTCCATTGATGCGGCGCAATCATTGAGTAAGCAGAAAAATCGAGTGCGTGAATTGCGCCAACATGTTGGGTTCGTGTTTCAAAGCTTCAATCTTTTCCCGCATCGGACGGTGATTGAAAATATCATCGAAGGGCCCGTGATTGTAAAAGGCGAACCGAAAGAAGAAGCTATAGTGCGGGCGCGTGAGTTGCTGGCGAAAGTTGGCCTAAGCGGTAAAGAAACCAGCTATCCGCGTCGTCTTTCCGGCGGCCAGCAGCAGCGTGTAGCTATTGCGCGCGCATTGGCGATGCGCCCGGAAGTGATTCTGTTTGATGAACCGACATCAGCGCTTGACCCTGAGCTGGTGGGTGAAGTGTTGAGCACTATTCGCCAGCTTGCGCAAGAAAAACGCACCATGGTGATCGTGACGCATGAAATGAGCTTTGCGCGTGATGTTGCAGACCGTGCCATATTTATGGATCAAGGCCGTATTGTTGAGCAGGGGCCTGCGCGTGAATTGTTTGCTAATCCTCAACAACCACGCACTCAGCAATTCCTGGAAAAATTCCTCACCCAGTAATTCGTATGGCCCCACTTTTGGGGCCGTTATTAAAATATTTATAATATTGATAAATGTGATAGCGTTTGGCATTACATTTGGAAATGATATTAGTGTCAGGAGAAATGCCAGACATAATGGATGATCGCAACTTTTTTAGCTGGCGGCAGGATGCGCTGAATATCTTCCAGTCTGTTACGCAGGCTGACGAAATAACTAAAATCCTACATCAGCAAACGGAGTCGCTGGAATTTGACTATTACTCTCTGTGTATTCGTCACCCAGTGCCATTTACTCGTCCCAAAACGTCATTAAGGTCGACTTATCCTCAGCCGTGGCTCGATCATTATCATGCTGCAAATTATTTTGCGATTGACCCAGTTTTGCGTCCTGAAAATTTCATGCGTGGGCATCTGCGCTGGAATGACGAGCTTTTTAGTGGTACTCAGGATTTCTGGGATGCGGCACGGGATCACGGCTTACGGCGTGGTATAAGCCAGTGCGTGATGGCGCCTAATCGTGCATTGGGGTTTTATTCAGTCTCGCGTACAGCGGGGAAAGGCAAAATTATGCCTGACGATGAATTGCAACTACGTCTGCAATATTTAGCCGAACTGAGTTTAATGACTTTAACGCGGCTTAATGATTCATCCATGGCCGCCATGCCATTAAAGCTTAGCAAACGTGAGCGAGAAATATTGCAATGGACGGGCGAGGGGAAAACGTCATCAGAGATCGCCATTATTTTATCGATATCAGAAAATACTGTGAATTTTCACCAGAAAAATATGCAGAAGAAATTTAATGCGCCAAATAAAACGCAAATTGCCTGTTATGCAGCAGCGATTGGGATAATTTGAAGGACGAGTTTTAACGAGGGAAGTCAACGAAGCGGCTGGAGAAACTGAATTCATCCAGCCGTCGCGATTCGATTACTGACGGTAAGCCTGTTTAATTTGCTTAACAGTATTACCAAAAACGTCTGCGTGTGCCGGGTCTTCCATTTGAGCGATTTGCTTTTCCATTTTAATGATAACTTTGCCTGCATCGGCCTGACCCATGGCTTTCAGCATCTGAGTCAGCATAGCTTTCAAGCAGGTGACTTCAATAGCCAGTTCACTACTGTTGTCTGCGGTGGAAAAATCAGGAGTGCTCATTTGTGTTCCTCGGTCTTGGTTGGTACACCGTTGTTTCGTGTAACGGTTTCTTAAGGCGGCGGAGTATAACACAGTCGTAAACCATTTTATTAGTGGTTACGTGAAGGCCGTAACATGCTTACGGTGCAAAGTGTGTATTTGTTTTAATTTTGTTTATTTTTGGTTAAAAAAATACTTCCACGATCTTTATTTAATCCTTTTAATGGGCGTGAATTATAGTTTTTTTAAATATGAAAAGCGTTTTTACTATTTATAACTATGAAATGAGTCTGTTTTCTGTCCAGTATCCACTGTACATTTAAATTTCCAGCACGGCATGAGATTCCGAAAATCTGTTTTTATAATTTAAAGTTACCTGAAAACCCGTTAATATGGCTCAGTAATTTTAGCAGCGTAATCCCTATTCTGGAGAGGTCCCCTTGATCAACGTACTTCTTGTTGATGACCACGAACTGGTGCGCGCAGGGATACGACGCATTCTTGAAGATATCAAAGGGATCAAGATATCAGGTGAGGCAAATTGCGGCGAGGATGCCGTAAAATGGTGCCGTAGTCATCCGGTTGATGTTGTCCTGATGGACATGAATATGCCGGGAATTGGTGGCCTGGAAGCCACGCGTAAAATCGCGCGATATTCAAACGATATCAAAGTGATTATGTTGACAATACACACCGAGAATCCACTACCTGCAAAAGTGATGCAGGCGGGTGCCGCTGGATATTTAAGTAAAGGTGCAGCGCCACAAGATGTGGTTAATGCGATTCGTTCGGTCAATGCCGGGCAGCGCTACATTGCGTCAGATATCGCCCAACAAATGGCATTAAGCCAGATTGAACCGGAGAAAACAGACACGCCATTTGCGAGTTTGTCTGAGCGTGAATTACAGATTATGTTGATGATAACCAAAGGCCAAAAGGTCAATGAGATCTCAGAGCAGCTTAATCTTAGCCCTAAAACGGTTAACAGTTACCGTTACCGCATGTTTAGTAAACTGAATATCAGTGGCGATGTTGAACTGACACACCTGGCCATTCGTCATGGTTTATTTAGTGCGGAGACATTAATAAGTAGTGAGTGAAATCTTTGACCCGCGAGCGTTTCTTAAAACCGTAACCAGTAAACCTGGTGTCTATCGTATGTATGACGCCAGTGATACGGTCATTTACGTCGGTAAAGCCAAGGACCTGAAGAAACGCCTGTCGAGCTACTTCAGGAGCAATCTTGCCAGCCGTAAAACAGAAGCGCTGGTGGCCTTAATTCAGCATATTGACGTGACGGTGACTCACACCGAAACAGAAGCGTTGTTGCTGGAACACAATTACATCAAGCTGTATCAGCCGCGTTACAATGTGCTGTTGCGTGATGACAAATCCTATCCCTATATTTTCCTTAGTGGCGATACTCACCCGCGGCTTGCGATGCATCGTGGAGCGAAACACGCCAAAGGGGAATATTTCGGGCCATTCCCTAATGGCTATGCTGTCCGCGAAACACTGGCGCTATTGCAGAAAATCTTCCCGATTCGCCAGTGCGAAAACAATGTTTATCGCAATCGCTCGCGCCCATGCTTGCAATACCAAATCGGGCGCTGCCTGGGGCCTTGTGTGGCGGGCTTAGTCAGTGAAGAAGAGTATGCCCAGCAGGTGGAATATGTCCGTTTGTTCCTGTCCGGTAAAGACGATCAAGTTCTGAATCAGCTGATCGCTAAAATGGAAGAGGCAAGCAAAAACCTGGCGTTTGAAGAGGCCGCGAGAATACGCGACCAAATTCAGGCGGTACGTCGCGTGACTGAAAAACAGTTTGTTTCCAATACTGGCGATGACCTGGATGTGATTGGCGTGTCGTTCGATGCCGGCATGGCATGTGTGCATGTGCTCTTTATCCGCCAGGGTAAAGTTTTAGGTAGCCGCAGTTATTTCCCTAAAGTGCCAAACGGCACAGAACTCGCTGAAGTCGTCGAAACTTTTGTTGGTCAGTTCTATTTGCAAGGCAGCCAGATGCGTACCTTGCCTTCTGAAATCCTGCTTGATTTCAATTTGCCGGATAAAACCTTGCTGTCAGATTCTTTGACGGAACTGGCGGGGCGGCGTATTAATGTGCAGACCAAACCACGCGGCGACCGCGCGCGGTATCTCAAACTGGCCCGTACTAATGCGGCCACGGCGCTTGTGACGCGTCTGGCGCAGCAATCCACCATTCATCAACGCTTAGCAGCCTTAGCCAGCGTACTGGAGTTGCCCGCAATCAAACGCATGGAGTGCTTCGACATCAGCCACACTATGGGCGAGCAGACCGTGGCTTCCTGTGTGGTTTTTGATGCCAACGGTCCATTGCGCGCTGAATATCGACGCTACAACATTGAAGGCATTACACCAGGCGATGATTATGCGGCGATGAACCAGGTGTTGCGCCGTCGCTATGGTAAGGCGATTGATGAGAGCAAAGTGCCTGATGTCATTCTGATTGATGGTGGCAAAGGGCAGTTGGGGCAGGCAAAAACCGTGTTTGCAGAACTCGATGTTCCGTGGGATAAAAACCATCCGCTGTTACTGGGCGTGGCAAAAGGGGCCGATCGCAAAGCGGGGCTTGAAACCTTGTTCTTTGAACCGGAAGGGGAAGGTTTTTCACTGCCGCCAGATTCACCCGCGCTGCATGTCATCCAGCACATTCGTGATGAATCACACGATCACGCTATTTCCGGGCATCGCAAAAAACGTGCAAAAGTAAAAAATACCAGTGCGCTGGAGACCATCGAAGGCGTTGGCCCAAAACGTCGCCAGATGTTGTTGAAATATATG
>NZ_JAHWLU010000041.1:0-38026 GCF_022134725.1 Buttiauxella sp. S19-1 | reverse complement strand
TGTAGGGGGGATAAGCGCCAGCGTCATCCACCATAAAGTACCGGAGTCCGATCTACGAAACTTTAACCGCCACGTTCTGCGGCTTGCCAGAGAACAAGAAGCGCAGCAGTGGAATTCGCAGATGGATTTCATACAGAATCACCGCAATCCCCACCACAAAGACCAGTCCCGTAATAAAGCCCAGCGCATTGGACGTGATATGTGGCGTGATAAACGCGCCGTAGAATAGCGTCAGCGGATGGTGAACCAGGTAAATGAATAGCGATGCATTCACGAAATAGGTGACACGCTTAGACTGGAAGTTCAGCAGTTTATGGCCCAGTGAGAACACCACGTTAACCATCCACAGGCCTAAAACCATGGTGATAACGCTTTCAGTCTCATACATCCAGGCATCGCCGCTGCCGTAACGCTGGTTGAGCAAATAAGCCGCGAATGCCAGCACAGCACCCGCAGCGCACCATGGCGATGGCGTGGTAAACAGGGCTTTCAGTTGCGGGCGCACAAACGTTAAAGCCCCGAGCATGAAGAACGGCAGATAAAACAGCGTCTGCATCACCACGAAGTTAAACAAGCCATCACTTAATATTGGAGAGTAAACAATGAAAATCGTGCGGCGAATGGCACCGTACAAAAAACCGAACCCAAGGAAATAAATTGAGAGTTTTCCCAGGGTAATGGTTGACGCACTATTTTCGGGTACCTTCTCAAGGCGGTTTTTCATTTGTTGAAACAAAAATAAACAAACTGTCGTCAACACCACCATCACTAACAAGAACCATAAATGGGAAACCAGTTCCCAAACCAGCGTGTTGTACTTCTCGTAAGGGGTGAGCCCCGGCCAGTTTTTTGCTTTGTCGTTAACGTGTTGCAACATTAAAAATTGCGGTAGCGTCAGCAAGGGAATTGCTGTCAACATTGGGATGCCGACACGCTCAACACGCACTTTCCACCAGCGTTTAAGCGGGTAGCGCAGAAAAAGCATGTAGGAGAAATAACCGGAAATGACAAAAAACACCTGCATCCGGAAGGAGTGAATGATGTCATTAAAAAGGGTTAATCCCCAGGAGGCTTCAGCGCTGTTGACATGCCAATGGTGGCTTGAATAGATGAGCGAGATATGAAACGGAATGCCTAAAAGCATTAACCAGGCCCGGATAGAATCCAGGAAAAACTCGCGTTGTTGTGGTGCTTTACTCATAATACTCCAGACATTATCGGACGAATCGCCTTATCCTTAAGAACATATCCCAATAGGCTTGAAGTCCCGAACGGTATCAATTCCGTGGCAACCCTACACTAACCATGACATCCTGTCTCCAGGATGGGCTCTGAAAGCGTAAGCAGTTGTCTTTTTTTGCTTAAAGGCTGAGCCAGCGTGCTGAACAATGCGGGTATTTGGTTGTCGGAAAGCAGAAGTTTCCATTAAAATGGATTGGATTGATTTAAGCACACAAAGGGGGATGTGCTGGTTAATATGAAACATAAACTAAAAATGATGAAAATGTGTGGGCTCGGTGCGGCAGTAATGTTGTCACTTTATACCACCTCGGTTTGGGCCTTCACCATCGATGATGTCGCAAAACAAGCGAAAACATTAGCGGGCAAAAGCTACGAAGCACCGAAAAGCAATCTGCCTTCGCTCTTCCGCGACATGAAATATGCGGATTATCAGCAGATCCAGTTCAATCACGACAAAGCCTACTGGAGCAAGTTAAAGACCCCATTTAAGCTTGAATTTTATCATCAGGGTATGTACTTCGACACCCCGGTTGCTATCAACGAAGTGACAGCGACTGCGGTTCATAAGATCAAGTACAACCCGGATTACTTTAATTTCGGTAATGTAAAACACGATAAAGACACCGTTAAAGATCTTGGCTTCGCCGGGTTCAAAGTGCTCTATCCGATCAACAGCAAAGATAAAAACGACGAAATTGTCAGCATGCTCGGGGCGAGTTATTTCCGTGTGATTGGCTCAGGTCAGGTTTATGGTCTGTCTGCTCGTGGTTTGGCTATCGATACTGCTTTGCCATCTGGTGAAGAGTTCCCCCGTTTCCGTGAGTACTGGATTGAGCGCCCGAAAACTGGCGACAAAACGCTGACCCTCTATGCGTTGCTCGATTCCCCACGTGCAACAGGTGCCTATCGCTTTGTGATTACCCCTGGGCGTGACACCGTGGTCAACGTGCAGTCAAAAGTTTATTTGCGCGACAAAGTAGGCAAACTGGGCGTTGCACCGCTGACCAGTATGTTCCTGTTTGGGCCAAATCAGCCGTCACCAAGCATCAACTACCGTCCTGAATTACATGACTCTAACGGTCTGTCTATCCATGCTGGTAACGGTGAGTGGATTTGGCGTCCGCTGAACAACCCGAAACATCTGGCCGTGAGTTCCTTCGCGACAGAAAATCCGGTTGGTTTTGGTTTGCTGCAACGTGGCCGTCAGTTCTCTCGTTTTGAAGATCTGAATGATCGTTACGATCAGCGTCCAAGCGCCTGGGTTGCACCGCAAGGTGATTGGGGTAAAGGTCGCGTCGAACTGGTGGAAATTCCAACCAACGACGAAACCAATGACAACATCGTTGCTTACTGGACGCCGGATCAGCTCCCGGAACCCGGCAAAGAGATGAACTTCAAATACACCATTACCTTCAGCCGTGACGAAGACAAAATGCACGCGCCAGATAACGCGTACGTGACGCAGACTCGCCGCTCAACCGGTGATGTGAAGCAGTCGAATCTGATTCGCCAGCCAGACGGCACGATTGCGTTTGTCGTGGATTACGTCGGCGCGGACATGAAAAAACTGCCGCAAGATACGCCGGTTACCGCGCAAACCAGCATCGGTGACAACGGCGAAATCGTTGACAGCCAGGTACGTTACAACCCGGTCACTAAAGGCTGGCGTTTGACAGTACGTCTGAAAGTCAAAGACGAGAAGAAACCGACTGAAATGCGTGCAGCGCTGGTCAATGGCTCGCAAACGTTGAGTGAAACCTGGAGCTACCAGCTACCTGCCAATGAATAAGTTTACTGATACTGCGTCTGATTATATTGATGCCCTCCCGCTTTCTGCTGAGCAGAAGGCGGCTCTACCTGCATCGGATCTGCAAGCGGTGCATGAGGCGCTGGATGCGCAAGAGCACCACTATGACCGCGCCGATGATTCCCCTTTAGCCTCGGTAAAGGCCCGGCTCGAAGCGAGCTGGCCTGGATCGTTGGGTGCGGAACAACTGATTAAGGATGAAGAAGGGCGCACCCAGTTGCAGGCAATGCCAAAAGCAACGCGTTCTTCGATGTTCCCCGATCCGTGGCGCACCAACCCAATTGGCCGGTTCTGGGATCGTTTACGCGGGCGGGAAGTTAATCCTCGCTATATGTCGAAAGAAGAGGCTGAAGCTGAGCAGAAATGGCGTACCGTCGGGACTATTCGACGTTACATTCTGCTGCTGCTGACCATTTCTCAGACCGTGGTGGCGACCTGGTACATGAAGACCATTCTGCCTTACCAGGGCTGGGCGCTGATCAATCCATCCGATATGCTCGACCAGGATTTGTGGGTCTCCTTCATGCAGCTGCTGCCGTATGTGCTGCAGACCGGCATCTTGATCCTGTTTGCGATTCTGTTCTGTTGGGTATCAGCCGGTTTCTGGACCGCGTTGATGGGCTTCCTCCAGCTACTGATGGGCAAAGATAAATACAGTATCTCTGCTTCAACAGTGGGTGATGAGCCAATCGACCCGGCGAACCGCACTGCGTTGATTATGCCTATTTGTAACGAAGACGTTGACCGCGTATTTGCGGGTCTGCGTGCGACGTGGGAATCGGTAAAAGCGACCGGCCAACAGCAGCACTTCGATGTTTACATCCTGAGCGACAGCTACAACCCGGATATCTGTGTTGCCGAGCAAAAAGCGTGGATGGAACTGATCAACGAAGTGCAGGGCGAAGGGCAGATTTTCTACCGCCGCCGCCGCCGCCGTGTGAAACGTAAAAGTGGCAACATCGATGACTTCTGCCGTCGCTGGGGTAACCAATACAGCTACATGGTGGTGTTGGATGCTGACTCCGTCATGAGCGGTGACTGTCTGACCAACCTGGTGCGTTTGATGAATGCTAACCCGAATGCGGGCATCATTCAGTCATCACCAAAAGCGTCTGGCATGGACACGCTGTATGCGCGCTGCCAGCAGTTTGCAACTCGCGTTTACGGGCCGTTGTTTACCGCAGGTCTGCACTTCTGGCAGTTGGGCGAATCCCACTACTGGGGCCACAATGCGATTATTCGCGTTAAGCCGTTCATCGAGCACTGTGCGTTAGCACCGCTGCCAGGTGAAGGGTCATTCGCCGGTTCAATCCTTTCGCACGACTTCGTCGAAGCCGCTTTGATGCGCCGTGCGGGTTGGGGCGTATGGATTGCCTATGACTTGCCGGGTTCTTATGAAGAACTGCCACCGAACTTACTGGATGAACTCAAGCGTGACCGCCGTTGGTGCCACGGTAACTTGATGAACTTCCGTCTGTTCCTGGTAAAAGGCATGCACCCGGTTCACCGTGCGGTATTCCTGACGGGCGTCATGTCGTATCTGTCGGCACCTTTGTGGTTTATGTTCCTCGCATTATCAACTGCATTGCAGGTGGTTCATGCGCTGACAGAACCGCAGTACTTCCTGCAACCGCGCCAGCTGTTCCCGGTGTGGCCGCAGTGGCGTCCGGAGCTGGCGATTGCGCTGTTTGCTTCCACCATGGTGTTACTGTTCCTGCCGAAGCTGCTGAGTATCATTCTGATTTGGTGCAAAGGCTCGAAAGAGTTCGGCGGTTTCTTCCGCGTGACGGCCTCCCTGCTGCTGGAAGTACTGTTCTCTGTGCTGCTGGCTCCGGTGCGTATGCTGTTCCACACCGTATTTGTGGTTAGCGCGTTCCTCGGTTGGGAAGTGGTCTGGAACTCGCCGCAGCGTGATGATGATTCAACCCCATGGGGTGAAGCGTTTATGCGCCACGGTTCTCAACTTCTGTTGGGTCTGGTGTGGGCTGTCGGCATGGCATGGCTGGATTTGCGCTTCTTGTTCTGGCTTGCGCCAATCGTCTTCTCACTGATTCTGTCACCATTTGTCTCGGTGATTTCGAGCCGTGCGACCATCGGTTTGCGTACTAAGCGTTGGAAGTTGTTCCTGATCCCGGAAGAGTATTCTCCTCCGCAGGTTCTGGTCGATACCGACAACTACCTGAAGCTCAACCGCAGCCGTACGCTGGATGATGGCTTTATGCACGCGGTGTTTAACCCGTCGTTTAATGCCCTGGCAACTGCGATGGCAACAGCACGTCACCGTGCAAGCCAGGTGCTGGAAATTGCGCGCGATCGTCACGTTGAGCAGGCACTGAACGAAACGCCTGACAAACTGAACCGCGATCGTCGTTTGGTGTTGTTAAGCGATCCGGTCACTATGTCTCGTCTGCATTATCGTGTGTGGTCGAATCCGCAGCGTTACTCCTCGTGGGTAGATAGCTACAAAACGGTTAGCCTGAACCCTGAGGCGTTACCGTCCAAATAGAGCGCGAAACGCATCATCAATGCCGGCCTTCGGGTCGGCATTTTTTTGGAGTAAAACTGTGTTAAGAATCCTTGTGGTCGCGTTGTTCGCCTGCTTACTGAGCGGATGCGGGAGTATTATTAGCCGTGCTGTACCGGGGCAGGGACATGGTAATCAGTATTACCCCGGTGTGCAGTGGGATGTGCGTGACAGCGCATGGCGCTATATTACTGTGCTCGATTTACCTTTTTCGCTGGTGTTCGACACACTTTTGCTGCCGATTGATGCCAGCCATGGGCCTTACGAGTAAAACTTATCGTTCATCCCATTCATCAGCGGCAGTCTGACCTTCCTCGGTATCCAGAGGCGGCTCAAGTTGAAATTCACCTTCGTCCCATTCGTGCAGTGTATTTTCTTCAATCCACTCCTGACGTAACTCGATTTCATCATAGTCACCGTCAAAGACACTTTGCGCCGCTTCACCGCTGACCATCGGTAGACATTCGCCATCCCCGCTGTCATCAGCGAAAAACTCGGCTTGCCACATAATGTCGCCATCCTGAAGAATGTACTTCTGAATGTTCAGTTGCTGAACACTGGCACTCTCTTCATCCAGCTCCGGGTTCTCAACAAGGAAAAGCTCGCGTGCGGCATCGATGGCCTCTTCCAGCGTCGCATACAGACTCATAGTAATCTCCTTTGTACAGGTCAGGGAGCGCGTTACGGCGCCATTTCAAGTTAATTGTTGACGCTGTTTGCAAAGTTGCAAGTATGTCGGAGATTTCTGAGTCAGTCGCCAGAAACACTGACACGTTCAGTCGGGCGACGGAGACTTATCCACGAGTAAAGAGCATTGAAAAGAACCACACAACCGGTGACTAAAAATACCGTGCGGAAGCCATAGTTTGCTGAAACAGCGGCACCCATCAACGGACCAGTGACATTACCAATATCGCGGAATGACTGGTTGTAACTAAAGATCCGTCCGGCAATTTGGTTGCTTGAGTTGTAGACCAGCAGTGTTTGTACCGCTGGCAACAGTGCGCCATCGGCGGCACCAAGCAGGAAACGTAACACCCCCAGTTGCCATGGGTTTTGTACCATCGACATTGGGATCAGCAACAACACAGAGATAACCAGCGCGCAGATTAAAATCCTTTCCGGCCCGATTCTATCCCCCAGTTTGCCCAGTCGCGGCGCACTGATTAACGCCGCAACGCCAGGCACAGATGCAATCATCCCGCTGATAAATGCCAGATTGCTGACATTGCCTGCCAGTTCACGCACGTAAAGCGTAAGAATCGGGGCGATAGAACCGGTGGCAACCTGAATAATCATGGTGGTGATAAACAGACTCAGCACCAGGCGTGGATTTTTGAGCGAAGTTAAAACCTGACGTGCGTGCAACATGTCCTTCTTGTGCACCGGGGTAAATTGTTCGCGAATGCAGAACAAGGTAAAAACAAAACAGGTAAATAGCACGCCAGCGGTGATGAAAAACACCGGACGCAGGCCATAGGTATCCGCCAGAAAACCGCCAATCATCGGCCCAAGAAGTGCACCGCTTACCCCGCCGGTAGACAACGTGCCCAATGCCCAACCACTTTTATGGCGCGGAACTTGGGTGGCGATAAGCGCGTTAGCATTGGGGACAAATCCACCCAATAGTCCGAGCAGTGCGCGCAGCGCCAGAAATTGCCAGATATTGCTCGCAAAGCCCATCAGCACCATCACAATGGACATCCCCAATGCTGAACGCAGTAGCATTATCTTGCGGCCTTTACGGTCGGCAAGCCCGCCCCAGAAAGGTGACGCAATGGCTGAGAACAAAAAGGTAATGCTGAAAACGATGCCGGACCACATGTTGAGTGCGCTGTGTCCGGTCACGCCAAGATGTTCGACATACAGCGGCAGGAAGGGCATGACCAGGCTAAATGCGACACCGGTAAGAAAACACCCAAGCCATGCAACGGTGAGATTTCGTTTCCAGTTGATCGGGTTCTCGGGGAGAGTCATAACGCTCCAGTTCAGTGCAGAAAAGACATGTGATGGAATTATTACCTTGCTAATTATGCGCTTGTTGGCGGGGAGGGGCAATGTTTCTGAAACACAATTTTAGAATGAAAAAAGGTGGCAAAATGCCACCGATTTACAGAAGTTAATAACGCGCAGGAACCCCTTCTGGACGCGTTTTAAAGCGGCGGTGCAGCCACATGTATTGCTCCGGGGCCATCAAAATGCACTGCTCGATGATTTTATTCATCCAGATCGCCGTACTTTCAGGGGTTTCCAGCGGTGGTGAAAACTCTGCGGGTAGAATCAGCAACTCGTAACCTTTACCGTCCGGCTTGCGGCGCGGCACCATTGGTACGATTGCCGCACCTGACATACGTGCAAGAGTGTATGTTCCTGCGGTGGTGGCGGCTTCGTCAACGCCAAAAAATGGCACAAAAACGCTGCCACGCGGGCCGTAGTCGTGGTCCGGTGCGTACCAGATGATTTCACCCTGTTTCAGCGCACGAATCATGCCTTTAAGGTCTTTACGGTCGATCATGCTTTTATTGGAGCGCATACGGCCCCAGGTTTGCAGCCAGTCGAGCAGGGGGTTGTCATTCGGGCGGTAAACGCCGATACCGGGCGTGTTCATACCGAACATGCGCGCGCCTAATTCCAGCGTCAGGAAATGAATTCCAATGAGCAACACGCCCCGTTTGGCTTCCTGCACCGCGTGAATATGCTCGACACCAGAAACATCACACCAGCGTCGAATACGCCAGGTGGGCCAAAACCATGCCATGCCGGTTTCCATCAGGCCGAGGCCAACGGATTCGAAGTTTTTCTCGAGATAATACTCACGTTCTTCCGCGGTTTTGTGGGGAAAGGCGAGTTCAAGATTGCGGCGGGTAATCGTGACGCGGTGCTTCATAAACCGCATAGCAAGTTGGCCAAGCCCACGCCCGACTCGATAAATCACCGGATAGGGGAGCAGGGTAACTAAGTAAAGTAAGCCAATACCAAACCAGGTTCCCCAATAGCGGGGATGAAGTAATGCGCGCGAGAATTGCGGTAAGTTCGTCATGTAAAACCTATTGTGACGGCAAATGCCGGATCTTCTTGAGTCAGACTATTGTGACATTAATTGAGGGTCTGCCAAAATTAACAGCAGCAGAGTGTTTGATATTCAAACGATTGTTGCGTTTTGTACGGATAGATAACGGAAATGTAGCGCAAAATGCGAGGATGTAAATTAACGATAATTGCTATATGATGCAGCCCACTTTTTTATCAACGATAGCCGAGCGAACACCATGCCAGTGTTACACAACCGCATATCGAATGATGAACTGCGTGTGCGCATGTTGGCTGAAACTGAGCCTCGCACTACCATCTCATTCTATAAGTATTTCACCATTGAAGACCCTCAAACGACGCGCGATGCGCTTTACCAGGCGTTTACATCGCTAAATGTATTTGGTCGCGTTTATCTCGCTCATGAAGGGATTAACGCGCAAATCAGCGTGCCAAACAGCCGTGTGGATGGATTCCGCGAAACACTTTACGCTTTCCATCCTGCACTTAACGGTGTGCGACTCAACGTTGCCCTCGAAGACGATGGCAAATCGTTTTGGGTATTACGCATGAAGGTCCGCGACCGCATTGTCGCCGATGGGATTGATGACCCGTCATTTGATGCCAGCCAGGTCGGTGCTTATCTCAAAGCCGCAGACGTGAATGCGATGCTCGACGACCCGGAAGCGGTGTTTATCGACATGCGCAACCATTACGAATATGAAGTGGGTCATTTCCAGGATGCACTGGAGATCCCGGCGGACACTTTCCGTGAGCAGTTGCCGAAAGCGGTCGACATGTTGCAGGAAGACAAAGACAAAAAAATCGTCATGTACTGTACTGGCGGCATCCGTTGTGAGAAAGCCAGTGCCTGGATGTTGCACAACGGTTTCAAGAACGTCTACCACATTGAAGGCGGGATTATCGAATACGCAAGACGTGCGCGTGAACAAGGGATTCCGGTGCGTTTTGTCGGTAAGAACTTTGTCTTTGATGAGCGTATGGGCGAACGTATTTCTGATGATGTGATTGCCCATTGCCATCAGTGCGGCACATCTTGCGACAGCCATACCAACTGCAAAAATGACGGCTGCCACTTGCTGTTTATTCAGTGCCCGAGTTGCGCTGAGAAGTTTGCTGGCTGCTGTAGCGACATTTGCCGTGATGAACTGGCGCTGTCACCGGAAGAACAGCGCCGTCGTCGTGCCGGGCGGGAAAACGGTAATAAGATTTTCAACAAATCCCGTGGCGTTCTCAACACTACGTTAGGGATCCCGGATCCTAAGTAAAAGCAAAGGGGGAAACCTCTTTCACAGGTCGGATAAGCGCAGCGCCATCCGACGTTTTCATCTGTGAATACAGGCGAAAATGGTGGATGGCGTGTACCGCTTATCCACCCTACAACATTTTATTCCGCCTCGATCGCTACTTAAAACGCGCAAGCGAGAACGGTGTCAGGTCGAAACTTGACTCTTTGCCCAATGCGAACTGGCAGGCAATTTCCCCCAGCACTGAAGCGAATTTAAATCCGTGTCCGCTCAGGCCGGTAATCACCAGCGTGTTGTCATGACCCGGCAGGGTATCAATAATAAAATCTTCATCCGGTGACATATCGTAGGTGCAGGCCGCGCCGTGCATACACACGCCCACACCTGGCATTATCTGGCGCAAGAAGCTAAATACTTCACTTCCATCCGTGGCGATTGCACCAAACGGTTTGCGCTGACCGGGTTCACTAATAACCTGACCACCATCATGTTTGCCCAGCTTCAGCTCGTTATCCTCGCCCGCGGGGAAACCGTAATACTGGCTACCATCAGGTAGTTCGGCGGTAAAAGCAGGGAAGTGGTTTTTTTCACTGTAGCGGCCATCGGCCTGATGCCAGCTAAAGATTTTGCGCACTGGCGTGACGGGCAGTTCCGGTAGCAATTTAGTGACCCATGTTCCTGCACTGACTAACAATTTACTCGCGGTGAATTCACCTTCTGGCGTATCGACAACCACCCCTTCAGCGGTATGACGAATATCAGTCACCGGGCAATTGAACAGTTGAGCGCAACCGCCCTGATTGGCCAGTCGAATATAGGTCTCCACCGCCAGCTCGCTGCGAAGCACGCCAGAGTTCGGCTCAAACAAACCAACATAGTTTTCGGGAACGGTTACCTGTGGCCAGCGTGCCATGACTGCTTCAGCACTCAGCGTTTCAAGCGGCAGCGACCAGTTTTGCGCACTGCGTTGCACGGTTGAGATAAACGTTGAATCTGCCGGACCGAGATTAATCACGCCGGTACGGTGAAACACTTTCTCGCCGCTTATTTCCTGTAACGCATCCCAGAGTGCCTGCGCACGCAATACCAGCGGGACATATTTTTCCCCTTCGCCGTAGGCGTGACGCATCAGGCGTGTATCGCCATGATGGCTGCCTTGTTGGTGAGGGGGATGGCAACTATCGATCATCAGCACATTCAAGCCGGAGTGAGTGGCATAGCACCCGGCTGCTGCGCCGACAGAACCGCTACCGACGATGATAAGGTCATAATGCATGGTGCTTTTCTCTTCTCTTTGGCAAAAATGAATTATATAGCAGGGTAATTAATTCTCCGTCGCCTGGCAATTGAGCGAAAGAGGAATAATAAAAAAGGCACCTCTACGGTGCCTTGTGCGTTATTTGGGCAGCATCAATAATCAATGCTTACGATAATCGCTTACCTGGTAATCACTGGATTCAATCTTAGCAATGCCGGCTTCAAGAATAGAAATAAATTGCCGGGCAACATCCGTGGTCAGCCATAAAGTTTGACCGATTTCAGTTTCGTCGTGCTTTTGCGTATTTGAGGTCAGGTAGTGCAGGCGAAGCATCAGCGCGTCGTAACTATCTACGGTGCTGATGTCCCATCCAACAAGGGGATGGGTCTGGATAACATCACTATTTTTTTCCATCATAACCCCTTTTATACGTGTGTTTAAGACAACGGTTCGCGAGGTTTAATGCTTGTTTCTTGTTTCTTTTTAAATGTGAAGCCAGTTAAGTATATCAATGATTAAGCTATTTCGACGGATAAATAAATACCCCGCAACACTTTTTTTACATAAAGGTGCTTGGTTGCTCAATAAAACCGCAGGTTGTGCTTGGTGAATATCAGAAGATTCTAAGTAATCAGTGTCAGGAGGGAATTATTTGCAGTGTGATTTTTAAACGATAAAAAAACCGGATGGCGACACCCGGCATAAAAATAACGAGGGAAACTTATATTTGAAATAAGCAGCGGCTCAAGCAGCCTGCCACCTTCCATGATGAGTTTTAATCCGCAGAAAACCAGTCGTCAGCGCTTTCCCAGGTCTCTTGCAATATTTCGCTAATACGATCGCGATCTTCTTTGCTGGCCCCTAACACCGAAAGGTTATTAGCAGCAGCGTAACGCACCTGAACGTGATTTGAGTCTTCAGGATAGTGTTGAGTAATTCGGCGTGAGAGTTCAGTAGCAAGCGCATCAATAGCGCCTGGCGGCAGAGATGTAGTTTTAGCAATAGTGACTTCAATACGCATAACAGCCCCCTGTATAATATACTGGATATTTATACAGTCATATTCTGGGTTATGCAACAGGGGGCATGAAAAATTATGCTTTTACTGACCAGGCCACTTGCTCACCGGCGAGGAACGGCACAATGCTGTCATCGGACGTTTCGATGAGTTCCGGTATGTGCACTGGAGTACGCACCAGTTCAATGGATTCTTCATTCACAGGCAGGCCGTAGAAACGTGGGCCATTCAGTGAAGTGAAGGCTTCAAAGTGCTGCAACGCATTCAACTCTTCAAACACCGTCGCGTAAGCGCCAAGAGCAGAAGGCGCGTTAAAGCAACCTGCGCAACCACAACTGGCCTCTTTACGATGACGCGCATGAGGCGCGGAATCTGTACCGAGGAATACGCGGTCACATCCGCTGGCAACCAGCTCACGCAACGCTTCCTGATGAATGCTGCGTTTCAGAATTGGCAGGCAATACAGGTGAGGGCGCACACCACCGACCAGCATATGGTTACGGTTAAACATCAGGTGTTGCGGGGTAATGGTTGCCGCCAGCAGGGAGTTTCCTTCCTTCACATACTGCGCCGCATCTTTGGTAGTGATGTGTTCAAACACCACTTTCAGTTCCGGGAATTGTTGGCGCAAAGGTTCCATAACGGTTTCGATAAAGCGCGCTTCACGGTCAAAAATATCAATATCAGCGTGAGTCACTTCGCCGTGGATAAGCAGCGGCATGCCAATTTTCTGCATGCGCTCAAGCACCGTTTTAATCGCGGCAGTGCTGGTAACACCGTGGCTTGAGTTGGTGGTCGCATTGGCTGGGTAGAGTTTTGCTGCGGTAAACACGCCTTCGTTAAACCCGTGCTCAACTTCATTCGGGTCAAGAGAATCGGTCAGGTAGCAGGTCATCAGCGGTTCAAATTTATGGCCTTGCGGTACAGCATCAAGAATACGCTGGCGATAAGCAATGGCGGCTTCAACCGTTGTCACTGGGGGAACCAGGTTTGGCATCACAATCGCGCGACCATAAGTTTCGCTGGTATAAGGCACCACCGTTTTTAACATTTCACCGTCACGTAGGTGAACATGCCAGTCATCAGGGCGGCGAATTTTTAATACCTGGGGTAATACGGTCATGAAATTGCTCCGGCGTAGGAAGGAAAAAACGATGATTTGTGCCGGAGAGCAAGGATAAGCGCAAACGTTTCGCTTTGCACCATTTTCATCGAGATTTTGTCGGGGGAATGTTGCCCCCGACCAGGAAAAACGGGTTAATCAGTAAATGGGATAATGAGTTGGCCCGGTTTAACCTCAAGTCCCTTGGCGTATCTTTTCGCCAGGTTCTCACCAGTACTGCGGTCTTCGCCCAGCACATAAGCCGGTTGTTGATTAAAGTAATTACGCAATGACTGATTCAGATAAGGAATCAGGGTCTGGACAATGGTCTGCATTTTTTCAGGTTCGACCGTCGCGTTTACCACTTCCATTTCTTGCAAATAAATCGCGCCTTGTTCTTTATTGAACACCGGCAATGCTTTGAGTTTGAGCTTGATAGTGGCTTTTTGATTACCAAATAGCGACGACATCTCCAGATTGGCATCGCCAGTCAACGTCACTTTATTCGGCTCTTCACGGCCAATCGCACTGCTTAAATTGGTTAAAACAATATGGGCATCGGCAACGCCTGGCAGGCCAATATCTTTAGAGAAGTTATTACGTTTATGCAGCGCCTGGTTTATTTCCTGTTCGCTGACCGTGTATTGCGTTAACTGATTGCAACCCACCACTAACCCGCTGAGCATTAGCGCTGCGGCGAAAACAATCTTTTTCATGGAATTCCTTAACATGCTGCATAGAACACAGATCCTGACATAAAGCATTATGATGTCCCAGGGCGGGCTACGCCACCGGAAAAAACCGAAATAGCCGTCATACTTCGAGCGACATCAGAGTTGGCTGCGTTTACTCACCCCAGTCACATACTTGAGTAAGCTCCTGGGGCTGGTAACTCGAATTAATAAGTGTATTTAAACCGCGTGGGACGACAGCAGATTAATTTGTGTCTGTTTAGCCATATTATCGCGATACGCCGCAACACGGCTTGGCCACTCAATACCCGCGACCAGAGTCAGGTTACGCAGCAGTGGGAACAGATGAATATCGTCGTCAGACAGCTCACCGTTTACCGCATTCGGCTGCACAATCAGCTTATCGAGCTTGCGTAAATCATCAGAGATTTTTTTGATTAGCCCTGGCGAATGGTGAAGGAGGTCGGCAAACGAGCCGATCATCGCTTCCTTTTTGTTGACGAAATAAGCACGTGCTTGTGGCGTGGCAAACTCATCAAAAGGTGCTTTCGCCATGCGCGGAATCAACAACTGCTGCACATAGCTATTCACGTGGCGTAACCAGTCGCTAATTGCGGCGTTGGTTGCGCCAGTCAGAAGCGGTTCGCCATCCAGTTTATCGACGTAATGCACGATATCCATGCTTTCAGGCATATAGCGGCTATCGTCTTTTTGCAGGATCGGCGCCATCTTCTTACCAATCATTTTGGTCGGAGTGGCTTCATCGTCATTGAGCAGGACTTTCAACTCAATGGGGATGTTCTTTAAACCAAAAATCATGCGTGCCTTAAGGCAGAAAGGGCAGTGATCGTAGATATAAAGCTTCACGTTTCTCCTCCATATTTATCAGCGAACCAGGTTGGTTAACTATTGAGTATGGGGGAGAAAAGTGAGTGCCGCAAACTAGTTACCGGGTTCGAGCATCGAGGGTTCAATAGGTTTCGTGCTGAATTGCCACCACAGCGCGATAAGCGTGATGAAGCCAATAATCCCTAACATTACCCACGGAAGCGATGGCTGGTTGATACTTTTCCCGGCATCAAACAACCAGCCGCCACCGGCGTAACCAAATGCCCCACCAATGGCCAGACCCAGACGGCTAAAACCCATGTAACTGCCGCGAGCACGGGAATCAGCAAGGGATGCACTCAGCGTTTCCCTGGCCGGTTCAGCAATGATTGAACCGACATAAAACACACAAATTAGCGTGAACAGTTGCTGAAGATTATTGGCAAGGCCAATCGGCAGCATGGCCAGCGACATTAAGAATAAACCTGCCATCAGGCGCTGCTCCAGACGGAAGCGTTTTTCGCTCCAGCGCGCAATCGGGTACAGCAGCGTTAACGAGAGTGCGGCTTCAATGGCATACATCCACTTCACGGCGGCAGGTGTGCCGGCAATTTCGTTGACCATAATCGGCAGCATCAACATCACCTGCACCGCCAGCATGTAATATCCGGCCAGCGTTAACACATAAGTGATGAAGCGTTTATCGCGCAGCACGCGTCCCATCCCTTCAAGCATCGGCGTGCGGATGGTGGAAAGTTTATAGGCAGGTAGCAACCAGGCGTTGACGAAAGCGCAAATCACAAACATCACCGCGCCAACAGCACACACCAGGCGGAAATCATATTGCAGCAGCCAACTCCCGAGTAGCGCACCAATAACCGCCCCCGCGCTGTCTTGCATCATCAGAATTGAGAAGAAACGCCCTCGTTGATGTGGGCGTACGAGTTTAACCACCAGCGCGGCACGCGGCGGGTCGAATAACGTGCCGCCGATAGCGGAAATAAAACACGATAGCCACAACACCCAGGGTTCATGGGCGATACCCATCAGCGCAAAACCGACGGCTCGCAGCAGCATGCCGGTGACAATCATCGGTTTAGCGCCCAGCCGGTCAGCGATGGCGCCACCGAAAATCCCCAGCCCTTGCTGGGTGAGCTGACGCAGGCCGAGCGCAATACCGACCATTAGCGCTGCCCAACCCATTTGGTCAACGAAGCGAATGGAAATAAGAGGGAAAACCACGAAGAAGCCTAATACCACTAACATGTTATCGAGCAATAAGAAGTATTTACCCAGGCTCCTGGCCTGCGCTACCCGTGACATCTCCCCTCCTGGGAATATTAAAAGTGTGATGAACTTCTATTCTCTACTGCTATTTGAGTTTTTGACAGCCAGGCATATGACAATATTTTTTCATCAATCTGAGGCTTCGATTGAACTCTTTAATCGAAAAAGTTTGCGCAGGTGAAAAATCTGCATGCTGTTGTTTTCCTTCCGCAGCCAGCCGCAGGTATAGTAAATACGTTGCCTAAGAAAATATGGGATGTGAGGAGCAGGGGTGAACATGTTTGGCTACCGCAGTAACGTGCCGAAAGTACGCTTATCAACCGACCGCCAGGTGGTGCGTCTGGTGTATGAGCGAGATGCCTGGCGTCTGGCAGATTATTACGCCGAAAACCGTCAGTTCCTGAAACCCTGGGAACCGATTCGAGATGACAGCCACTGCTTTCCTTCTGGCTGGCAAGCACGTCTGGGCATGATCAGCGAAATGCATAAACAGGGTAGCGCCTATTACTTTGCGCTGCTCGACCCTGACGAGAAAGAGATTCGCGGCGTCGCCAATTTTTCAAATGTGGTGCGCGGCTCATTTCATGCCTGTTATCTGGGGTACTCGTTGGGTGAAAAATGGCAGGGGCAAGGTCTGATGTTTGAAGCGCTGACCACCGCGATTCGTTACATGCAGCGCAGCCAGCATATCCACCGCATCATGGCGAACTACATGCCGCATAACCAGCGCAGCGGCGATCTCCTCGCCCGCCTTGGTTTTGAAAAAGAAGGCTATGCCAAAGAATATTTATTGATTGATGGTGTCTGGCGCGATCATGTTTTGACTGCGCTCACCACCAAAGAATGGACCCCTGGCCGTTAAGGACGAGAAATGAAATATCAGTTAACTGCGGTTGAAGCGCGTGTGGTGGGTAGCCTGCTGGAAAAACAGGTGACCACGCCTGAACAATATCCGATGTCCGTCAACGGCGTCGTGACGGCGTGTAATCAGAAAACCAACCGCGAACCGGTGATGGATCTGAAAGAACATGATGTGCAAGAAACGCTGGATACTCTGGTCAAGCGCCACTTTTTGCGCACTCTTAGCGGTTTCGGTAATCGCGTGACGAAGTACGAGCAGCGCTTCTGCAATTCCGAATTTGGCAATCTGAAACTCTCGGCGGCGGAAGTGGCGGTCGTCACCAACTTGTTGTTACGTGGCGCCCAGACACCGGGTGAATTACGTTCTCGCGCCGCGCGTATGTTTGAATTCAGCGATATGGCGCAAGTTGAAGCGACGCTTGAAAACCTTGCCAACCGTGAAGATGGCCCATTTGTGGTGCGTTTGCCACGTGAACCGGGCAAACGTGAAAGCCGCTATATGCACTTGTTCTGTGGCGAAGTTGATTCATCACCAGCCAACCTCGCCGAAAGTGCGACGGCACCAACGGATGATTTAACTGCCCGCGTGGAACAACTTGAAAGCGAAGTCGCTGAACTCAAGCAACGTCTTGACTCGCTGTTGGCACATCTTGGGGATTAATTGATGACTAAACTTCGCGTCGGCGTGGTGGGTTTGGGCGGCATCGCGCAAAAGGCGTGGTTGCCAGTATTAGGAGCCTCTAATGACTGGATTGTGCAAGGTGCTTTTTCCCCAACCCGCGCCAAAGCCCAACCGGTTTGCGATGCCTACCGTATCCCTTATGTTTCATCTATTGCCGAACTAGCAGCGCAGTGCGATGCGGTCTTTGTCCACAGCGCCACCGGCAGCCACTACGCGGTAGTCAGCGAACTGTTACAGGCTGGCGTCAATGTCTGTGTGGATAAACCACTGGCAGAAAATCTTGCTGATGCGGAGCGTTTAGTGGAACTGGCACAGCAGAAAAAACGCACCTTGATGGTCGGTTTTAACCGCCGTTTTTCTCCGCTGTATCGTGACCTGAAAACGAAACTGGCGAACGGCGCCTCGTTGCGGATGGACAAACATCGCACTGACAGCGTCGGGCCAAATGACCTGCGCTTTACCTTGCTTGATGATTATCTGCATGTTGTTGATACCGCGTTGTGGTTGGGGGGGGGCGAAGCACAGTTACAAAGCGGAACATTGCTGACCAACGATCACGGCCACATGCTGTTTGCTGAGCACCACTTTGCCAGTGGCAACCTGCAAATCACCACCAGTATGCACCGCCGTGCCGGTAGCCAACGCGAGTCGGTACAAGCGGTGACAGATGGCGGCTTATATGATGTGACCGATATGCGCGAATGGCGTGAAGAGTGCGGCAATGGGGTGGTCAATCGTCCCATTCCCGGCTGGCAAACCACGCTCGAACAACGCGGTTTTGTCGGTTGTGCCCGTCATTTCCTCGATTGTGTGGCAAATCAGACAGTTCCTGAAACTGCAGGCGAGCAAGCATTGATAGCCCAGCGTGTGGTTGAGAAACTGTGGCGCGATGCCATGAGTGAATAACACGGTAGTATTTCGTCTGTGTATAGGTAGACTAGCGGGGCTTTTGTAGGTCGGATTAGCGTAGCGACATCCGACATGAATTGGACGTCATTGCTGTTATCCCAACGCCTGCCTTGCAGGCGTTGATGTTTGATGACAAACCTCATTCTTTCGCAAAGCGAACATATGTCACCAAATAAATAAACAAGGAAAATCGATTTATTGATTTTCGGCTGATAACCACAAAGAAGGAAAAACCACGCTTTTTCCTTTTTTGTTTACGCGCTGAGCGCCTGCCTTGCAGGCGTTGATGTTTGTGGAACCACATAATAATGAATCTATTAAAATCGCTGGCAGCCGTCAGCTCGATGACCATGTTTTCTCGCGTGCTCGGATTTGCGCGCGACGCCATTGTGGCAAGGGTTTTTGGGGCAGGGATGGCGACGGATGCCTTTTTCGTGGCATTCAAACTTCCCAACTTGTTGCGTCGTATTTTTGCCGAAGGGGCATTTTCGCAGGCGTTTGTGCCGATTCTTGCCGAGTACAAAAGTAAGCAGGGCGAAGATGCCACCCGCGTGTTTGTCTCGTATGTTTCCGGGCTACTCACGCTGGCACTGGCGGTAGTCACCGTTATCGGCATGATAGCGGCACCGTGGGTGATTATGGTGACGGCTCCTGGCTTTGCCGATACCGCAGATAAATTCAACCTGACTTCCAGCCTGTTGCGGATAACCTTCCCGTATATTTTCCTGATCTCGCTGGCTTCGTTATGCGGGGCGATTCTTAATACCTGGAACCGTTTCTCCGTTCCTGCTTTTGCGCCGACTTTCCTGAACCTCAGCATGATTGGCTTTGCGCTGTTTGCGGCACCGTACTTTAACCCACCGATTCTGGCGCTGGCCTGGGCGGTGACCGTGGGCGGCGTGTTGCAACTGGCGTATCAGTTACCGCATCTGAAAAAGATTGGCATGCTGGTTTTGCCGCGCGTCAATCTGAAAGATGCCGGTGCGATGCGCGTTATCAAACAGATGGGACCGGCAATTCTCGGTGTTTCCGTTAGCCAGATTTCTTTGATTATCAACACCATTTTCGCCTCGTTCCTCGCCTCAGGCTCGGTTTCCTGGATGTACTACGCTGACCGTTTAATGGAATTTCCATCCGGCGTGTTAGGTGTGGCGCTAGGCACTATTTTGCTGCCTTCGCTGGCGAAGAGCTTTGCCAGTGGCAACCATGACGAATACTCGCGCCTGATGGACTGGGGGTTGCGTTTATGTTTTCTGCTGGCGTTGCCAAGCGCGGTGGCACTGGGGATTCTGGCAAAACCGCTCACCGTTTCACTGTTCCAGTACGGTAAATTCACCGCTTTTGATGCCGCGATGACGCAACGTGCGCTGGTGGCCTATTCCGTCGGTTTGATGGGGCTGATTGTGGTGAAAGTGCTGGCTCCGGGTTTCTATTCGCGCCAGGACATCAAGACGCCGGTCAAAATTGCCATCGTCACACTGATTCTGACTCAGGTGATGAACCTCGCGTTTATCGGCCCGCTCAAACACGCCGGGCTGTCGTTGTCGATTGGTCTGGGGGCTTGCCTGAATGCCAGCCTGCTATACTGGCAACTGCGGAAACAGGATATTTTCCAGCCTCAGCCGGGCTGGTGGGCGTTCTTGTGGCGTTTGTTTGCCGGTGTGGTTGTGATGGCTGCGGTGTTGTTCGGCATGATGCACGTGATGCCAGCCTGGGATCTTGGCTCCATGCCTTACCGCTTGCTGCGTCTGATGGCGGTGGTGGTTGCCGGGATTGCGGCGTATTTCGCAACACTGATGGTGCTGGGCTTCAGGGTGAAGGACTTTGCCCGCCGCACCATTTAGCAAACAGACTAGGTACCAGGCGCGTTCTGCATTAAACTGCGCGCTGCAAAAATTTGACATATTGAACGATTAATTAGGCGGTAATAGCGATGCACGGAGTAATCACAACCTGGTTTGAAGATAAAGGTTTCGGTTTTATCAAAGATGAAAACGGTGACAATCGTTATTTTCATGTGATTAAGGTCGCCAACCCTGAGCTGATTAAGAAAGATGCCTCGGTGACTTTTGAGCCAACCACCAACAACAAAGGCTTATCAGCTTTTTCGGTGAAAGTTGAGCCAGACAGCAAATACATCTTTATTGCTGGCGAGCGCATCAAAATCACGGCGATTAAATCCTTCCTGGTTTACAGCGAAGAAGTGCCAGCCGAAACCAAGATTGATAAAGAGAACGCGGTGCTGTCTGTTGGCGCGCTGATGAACAGCATTCGCCCGAAAGCAGAACCTAAGCCGGGCGAAATGCGTACGCTGAAGAAACTGGCGGTGACCACCTTCCAGGGCTCAACATTAATCTTCTCCGAAGATGAAATTGATGTTGAAGCCACCATGAAGATCCTCCAGGGTCTGAAGTAAGTCATGCTGTAGCGCTCAACTCTGAGCGCTACAAGCTTCCTGCCTGTTAAGCCTGTGACTTTTCCGCTTTTGGGTAGCCATTAAAAAAGAGATTCAAAATCACCGCGCAGGCGGTTGCCAGCATGATCCCGCTGTGTAGCAAAGGCTGTAAGGCTGCCGGAAATTGTGCGAAGAAGCCGTGAGAAAGCGTGGGTGTCATCCCCATCCCTAAGCTGATGGCGACGATATAAAGGTTGTAACGATTGGTTGAGTAGTTGGCGCGAGCCAGAATACGAATCCCTGTTGCCAACACCATCCCGAACATCACCAACCCCGCACCACCTAAGACAAATTGTGGAATTGACGCCACAAACACGGCCATTTTCGGCACCATGCCAAACAAGATCAAAATACAACCCGCAGCCACGCACACCCAACGGCTATGGATCCGCGTTACGCTCACCAGACCGACGTTCTGTGAAAACGAAGTATGCGGGAAGCTGTTAAACAGACCACCAATCACCGTCCCCACGCCATCAACCCGTAAACCACGGATAATATCTTTTTCGGTTAATTTATGGCCAACAATATCGCCGAGCGCCAGAAACATCCCCATCGACTCAATAAAGACAATAATCAGCACCGCGGTCAGCGTCAGGATGGCAACGGGATCGAACGTCGGGATACCCAGCGCCATTGGCGTCACGATGGCGAACCATTTTGCATCAGCCAGCCCGGACAAATTAACTTCGCCCATCATGTAAGCCAACGCAAAACCAAAAGCGATACCCAGCAGCACCGCGACATTTGATAAAAAGCCTGTGGCATAACGGGTAATCAGCAAGATAAACAGCAACACGGCTGAGGCGACGCAGATATAAACGGGGTCGCCGTAATTCGGGTTGCCCGCACCACCTGCCGCCCAGTCGATACCGACCTGGATAATACTCAGCCCAATCGAGGTAATCACAATCCCGGTGACCAACGGGGGGAACAGCGGCATTAACCTGCCCACTACCGGCGCCAGCAGGGTGGTAATCAACCCGGCGGCGATGGTCGCGCCAAAAATACCGGTCAGGCCAATCTCGGGATTAGAGCCAATGGCCACCATTGGCGTGACCGCCGCAAAGGTCACCGACATAATCACCGGTAAGCGAATTCCCATAAATTTACCGACCCCCAGACACTGAATCAGCGTGACGACGCCACAACAGAACAGATCGGCGCTAATCAATAAAGAGATGACTTCTTTGCTTAACCCTAAACGGTCACCAATCATCAGTGGTACGGCTACGGCCCCGGCATACATCACCAGCACATGCTGAAGGCCGAGGATCAATAATTGCCCTGGCGGCAGTATTCGGTCGACTTCATTTGGCGTGGTCGCGGGTGAAATTTCAGAGGCACTATTGTCCATATCTATCTCCTTTAATGGCGGCGGTATTGGCAATCCTGTTTTTCCAAAAAATGAGTTCAGGGAATGCATGCGTAACTGATGCCAGTTCCATGCATTGCGCTAAATTGATTGAAGAAGTGTGAAAAACATCACGTAACTGATTGTATTGACAGCGAAGGGGAAAATATTTTGTCTGGGGAGTTTTATCAGTTTGAGGTTTATCTTCTCAGTTTGATAAGCCCACTCTCACTTTTGAGCAGCGGCGAGCAGGCCGGAACTTTGCATAACCTCAATTTTGGGCAACATTCTTTGCAGTGACTCACAAATTTAGATTTAGTCTGCTTACGCTGAACAAATTGTCCCTGTTTTTGCATTGCTGCAAGTGAGTTCTGGCTTTCAAAAAGGGATGCGAATGAATAAATTTATCGCTGTAGATGCGCAAGAATGCATCGGTTGTCACGTCTGCGAAATTGCCTGCGCAGTGGCTCACAATCGACAGAGTTGGCCAGAGTCTATTGCCGCTTTTCATCCACGCATTGAAGTTATTTCCCACCAGCAAAACCATGTCACGGTCACCTGCCATCACTGTAACAATGCCCCTTGTGTCACCAGTTGTCCGGTGGGGGCATTAACCTACCGGAACGAGCAGGTTCACCTGAACGAAGCGCGCTGCATTGGCTGTAAAAACTGCGTGCTGGCCTGCCCATTTGGGACGATAGAAATGGTGAATGCCGGCCAGGATGCTATCTGGCTGGCGCAAAAATGCGACCTCTGTGAACAGAGTGAAAGTGGTCAACCCGCCTGTGTGGCCCATTGCCCTGCGGATGCACTCAAACTAATGGATGACCGTGAGTTAAACGACTTACGCCTGCGGCGGCAGAAAATGGCGCTCAGTGGCGCGTCGGCTCCGGTTCGTCGCCAGAGTTTATTGGACAAACCCGCCCGCAATGGCGCTGAAAAACTCCCGGCGATACAACGCAAAATGCACTTCGAAGAGATTTATCAGGGCTTGTCCTCTTTGCATGCGGTTAATGAAAGCCAACGCTGCATCCATTGTGCGCAAAAAGCGCGCTGCAACTGGACTTGCCCGCTGCATAACGCTATTCCTGAACTGCTGCGTTTGGTTGCCGAAGGTAAGATTATTGAAGCGGCGGAATTAAGCCACCAAAGTAGTTCACTGCCTGAAATTTGTGGGCGAGTCTGCCCGCAAGAACGCTTGTGTGAAGGGGCTTGTACCTTAAAACCGCACAGCGGCGCGGTGGCTATCGGGAATATCGAACGTTACATCACGGACACCGCACTGGCTCAGGGCTGGTGGCCTAAAGTGTCGCCAGATATCGCAACACGCAAAGAGCGAGTGGCGGTTATTGGTGCCGGTCCTGCTGGATTAGGATGTGCAGATATTCTGGCACGCCGTGGTATTCAGGTCGATGTCTATGACCGCTATCCTGAAATCGGTGGGCTGCTGACCTTCGGTATTCCTCCCTTCAAGCTTGATAAACAGTTGCTTGCCATGCGGCGCGAAATCTTCAATTCGATGGGCATCGAGTTTCATCTCAACTGCGAAATCGGGCGCGACATCGCCTTTAGCGAACTGCTGTCCAGCTATCAGGCGGTATTTCTGGGTGTTGGCACCTACGATTTAATGCGTGCCGGGCTGGAGCACGAAGACTCACCGGGGGTCGTGCAGGCGCTACCATTACTGACCGCTAGTGCGCGTAGAGTGATGAACCTTGCTGATGATGCCGCCACGCCCTGGATTGAGCTAGCTGGGAAACACGTCGTGGTACTTGGCGGTGGTGATACGGCGATGGACTGCTTGCGCACCGCGATACGCCTGGAGGCGGCAAGCGTGACCTGTGCTTATCGTCGCGATGAAGCCAGCATGCCGGGTTCAAAGAAAGAAGTGGTGAATGCCAGGGAAGAGGGTGTGGAGTTCCTTTTCAATGCGCAGCCGCAATTCATTGAACGTAATGACAATGGCGCGGTGACAGGAATTGGCCTGATTCGAACGCTTTTGGGCGAACCCGGCAGCGATGGACGACGGCGTCCGCAGCCTGTCGTCGGCTCAGAGTTTGTACTGCCCGCCGATGTTCTGGTGATGGCCTTTGGTTTCCAGCCACATGCGATGCCGTGGCTGGAAACTCACCAGGTCACTTTCGACAAATACGGCCTGATTGAAACCGGTAAAGCGGGGCGCTTATCCACTCAAACGCAGCACCCGAAAATATTCGCGGGCGGTGATGCGGTTCATGGTGCTGATTTAGTGGTCACGGCAATGGTCGCCGGGCGGCAGGCGGCACGGGACATTCTGGTAATGTTGGGTGATTCATCCCCCATTCAGTGCTCACACAGTCAGGAGCCGTTGCGATGACACAGTTTATTCACGTTAACCCCGATCGCTGCATCGGGTGTCGCACTTGCGAAATTGCCTGTGGGCAGGCACACAGTGATAGCGATTTTCGCCCCAGGTTACAGGTGATGAAACTGCATTCATCCACTCAGCCCGTGATGTGCCATCAGTGTGAGAATGCCCCTTGCGTGGCGGTTTGCCCGGTGCGTGCGCTGGTGCAGGATGAGAGATGTGTGCAGCTCAACGAGTCGTTGTGTATTGGCTGTAAAAACTGTGTGATGGCTTGTCCCTTTGGCGTCATCGATATAGCTCTGACGCCTGAAAAAAACATCCAAATCGTGAAATGTGATCTTTGCCAGCAGCACCAAAGCGGCCCCGAATGTGTAAGGGTATGCCCGACCGCGGCGCTGGAGAAAAATGATAGTCATTCGGTGAAGCAACAAGCCACCCTACGCCGCCGCAGTGCGGCTTTGCAGAGCGTGTATTTCTCGTTGAAATAGCCAACAATACGGCCCGATTATCGGGCCGTATTGCTTACGTCAAATTGCCCAACCACCCGCGTAGAAAATGACCAATACCAGGGCAATCAGCACTGTGCCGATATTCAACCGACGCCAATCATTTGAGAACACACGCCCCACCACCAGTGTCACAAAACCCAGCATAATGCCGGTGACAATATTGCAGGTCAGCACGATAAATACCGCGCACACTAGGCCGGCCATCGCATCCACAAAGTCATCGAAATCGAGTTTTGCCACGTTGCTGAGCATCAATAACCCGACATACATCAGTGCCGGGGCGGTGGCATAACCGGGGATCAGGAAAGCCAGCGGCGACAGGAACAGCACCACTAAAAACAGTGCGCCGACCACCACTGCGGTTAAGCCCGTTTTCCCACCCGCCGCGGTTCCCGCTGCGGATTCGATATAAACCGCCGCAGGAGACGCACCGACCAGGCCGGATAAAATCGAACTCACCGAGTCGGCGGTTAACGCTTTGCCGCCATTGATAATTTGGTTGTTTTCATCCAGCAGATTCGCCTGGCCAGCAACGGCACGTATTGTCCCGGTGGCATCAAAAACAGCCGTCATTACTAGCGCCAGTACACTTGGTAACACCATTGGCTGTAACGCGCCCATAATATCGAGGCTGAAAATAAGTGATTTGCCGTCTTCTCCGCTCAGACTCGGTAACGCCACCAGCCCGTGATACTGCACATTGGGGTCGAAAATCAGGCCGATAATCGAAATGGCAATAATGACCAGTAAAATCCCCCCAGGGACACGCAGTTTTTCCAGCCCCAAAATGACGGCTAAACCTAATAACGTCATGATGACAGGGAAGGTGGTGAAGCCACCGAGCGCTACCGGCAACCCTTCAATTGGGTTCTTGATAACCAGCCCCACGCCACTTGCGGCAATTAATAACAAAAACAGACCAATCCCGATGCCGGTACCGTGGGCGATCCCCATTGGCAAATTACGCAATATCCAGGTTCGCACGCCGGTCACCGAAATGGCGGTAAACAGCACCCCCATCAGGAACACCGCGCCTAAAGCCACGGGAATGCTGATGTGCTGCCCTAACACCAGGCTGAAGGCGGTAAAGGCAGTGAGTGAAATGGCACAGCCAATTGCCATCGGTAAATTGGCCCACAGCCCCATCAGTAATGAGCCGAAGCCCGCTATCAGACAGGTTGCAACAAAGACGGCACCAGGCGGAAATCCGGCTTTCCCTAACATACCTGGCACCACGATCACGGAGTAAACCATGGCTAAAAATGTGGTAATGCCAGCGAGGACTTCCTGGCGAACACTGCTGCCGCGTTTCGTAATACTGAAATAGCGGTCGAGCGCCCCTTTTCCCTGCACTGTGGCAGGCACATGCGATGAATCGGTCGACATAATTCTGTCCTTATCAACGATGAAGTGACGGTTTTTCCTGTTTGCTATGTTCTTTCGTACACCAGTTGGCCATCGACGTAAGTGCGATAAATCGAGCGGTCATCGCCCAGCGTTATCATCACAAACAGCTTGTCCATCAGCGACACCGAATTGTCATAGCGCAGTTGTTGCAACGGCGTGGCGGTTGGCTCAAGAACCACAAAGTCAGCCTCTTTGCCGATGTCGAAATTGCCGATATAACTATCAAGTCCTAATGAGTGCGCCCCGCCCAGGGTGGCAAGATAGAAGGCTTCATAAGCCGACAGCCGGTAGCCTTGAAGCTGCATCACTTTGTAGGCTTCATTTAGGGTTTGCAGCATATTGAAGGTGGTGCCCGCGCCAATGTCGGTGCCAATCCCGACCTTGATTTTCTTGCGCCAGGCTTTTTGCAGATTGAATAAGCCGCTGCCGAGATAAAGATTGGATGTTGGGCAAAAGGCGATGGTGGAATCGGTGTGGTGCAGGCAATCCCACTCGTCTTCCTCCAGATGAATACAGTGGGCAAAGACACTGTTTTTGCCGGTCAAACCGTAGTGATGGTAAACATCGAGATAGTTTTTGCGCTCCGGGAACAACTCTTTTACCCAGGCAATTTCGTCCTTGTTTTCGCACAAATGGGTGTGAACCCAGGTATCGGGATATTCCTGGCGCAGACGCTGCGCCATCGCCAGTTGTTCAGGCGTTGAGGTCGGTGCAAACCGTGGCGTGATGGCATAAAGCAAGCGGCGGTTTTTGTGCCAGCGCTCAATTAGCGCCTTACTTTCCAGGTAGCTACTTTCTGCCGTATCCAGCAACCATTCAGGCGCATTGCGGTCCATCATCACCTTACCGGCAATCATGCGCATATTGATATTGCTCGCCGCTTCAAACAACGCGTTGGCCGATTCCGGGTGAACGGTGCCAAACACCAGCGCCGTGGTGGTGCCGTTGCGCAGCAACTGTTTAAGGAAAAACGAGGCCATTTCACGGGCATATTCGGGGTCTTTATAGCGCCGCTCGGTGGGGAAGGTGTGCTTGTTTAGCCACTCGAGCAACTGCTCGCCATATGCGCCCACCATTTCACTTTGTGGATAGTGAATATGGGTGTCGACAAAGCCAGGAACGATGAGCTTGCCGCGATAATCACGCACGCGGATAGCATCCGGTACCCGTGATTTCCCTTCTTCCCACGAGCCAAACCACACCACTTTACCTTCACTGATTAACAGCAATCCATCTTCAACAAAGCGCAACGCTGACTCGATTTCTTCAGGGTGCGAAATTACGCGTGTCACATCCAGGAAGTTCCCGCGCACGGCCTTCAGGTTTTGTACACCAGTCATGTTTTAATCCTCAGTGATTCACAGCACTCACTCCGGTTCTTCGGTCGCCACCGGGGTTGCACTGGTCTCTTTTTGTCTTAACGGGATAAGCAAATTCAGGATGATGGCCGTCAGGCCTCCGGCGCAGATGGGGTTTTCCACCAGCACGAATAACGAAGCGGGCAAAATGCGGAACACATCCGGATCGTATGAAACGCCAAGCCCCAGCCCTAGTGATGTGGCTACAATCAGGGTTTCACGCCGCCGTAGGCCGTTAGAGATGATGATGCGAATCCCGGCAATGGCGATCATCGAGAACATCAGGGTCATTGCTCCGCCCAGTACCGGCGCGGGAATGGTGGTAAAGAAGCGCCCGATAACCGGGAAAAAGCCCAGTACGATAAGGATCACGGCGATTACGCGCCCGATATAGCGTGACGCCACACCGGTCATCTGAATAACGCCGTTATTTTGCGAAAAGGTGGTCAGCGGCAGTGAACCGAGTGCCGAGGCGATAACCGACACCAAACCGTCGGCCAGCACGCCACCTTTCAGGCGCGACTGGTATTCATCACCTTCAATCGGCTGGTTTGACACCATGGCGGTGGCGGTAATCGAACCCACTGCTTCCAGCACACTGAGCAGATAAATGGTGCCGACCACCAGAAATTGAGTGATATCAAAGGTAAAACCGAACTTGAAGGGGACGGGCATGGTGATCAGCGGCAGATTACGCATACTGCTGAAATCCACCATTCCGAGGCACAGCGCGGTGAGATAGCCGACAATCAAACCCACGGCAATCCCGACCATGCGCAACAGCGGGCTGCGGCAACAGTTGAAGCCAATCACTACGACCAACACCAACAACCCGACACCAATGTTTTCATAGTTACCAAAGGTGCCGCTGTGTTTGGCCGAGAACCCGCCGCCAAAATCAATAATGCCGACTTTTATCAGGCTCAGGCCAAT
Organism: Buttiauxella sp. S19-1; assembly: GCF_022134725.1. NCBI lineage: Bacteria > Pseudomonadati > Pseudomonadota > Gammaproteobacteria > Enterobacterales > Enterobacteriaceae > Buttiauxella > Buttiauxella sp. S19-1. The sequence continues at coordinate 9,155 of NZ_JAHWLU010000041.1, read as the reverse complement.
CATCAACACCACCACTCCGCTCACCGTCGGGGTGATGACGCGGCGCAACGCGGGCAGAATAAATGACGAACCGACCACCAGAAAAGCGCCGACAAAAGAAACCGCCATCATCGAAGAAAGGATCAGTTCTTCATGAAAACCGTCTTTCTTCATCGCACCGCCAAGGGCAATCATCACGGTCACAAAAGAAAAATTAACTGACTGAATCGATAACAAACCCGAACCAATCGGGCCATAACGATTGACCTGCAACCAGGTGCCAATACCTGAGGCAATCATTGCCATCGAAACCAGGTAAGTGGTGGTGGCGGTTGAGAGTTGCAGCGAGGTACCGACGATCAGCGCAGGCGTAACCATCGGCACAAAGATAGCTAACAGGTGGGTGATAGCGCCCACTAAAGACTGGTAAAACGGTGGTTTGTCTTCCAGGGCATAAACCAGTTCAGAATCGGCATTGCTGAAATCAGACATCTGGACACTCCTGTACCTACCAGTAATGGTGGATGTCGCTTGCGCTTATCCACCCTACAAAAGCCCGTCATCCACGATTTTCGTAGGTCGGATAAGCGTAAGCGCCATCCGACTCCATTACCGGTTTACAGTTTCCCTAAGGCATGGAGGATTTTCTCAGGGGTGAAATGCCACTCTCGCAGCCACACTTTGCAGGCATCGTGGATCGCTGTCGCAATAGCGGGAGCCGCGCCGTTGACGCCAATTTCTGAAATAGACTTGGCACCGTACGGCCCAACATGGTCCTCGCTGGGAACGAGAAATGCGCGGAAATCACGGGGAATATCGCCAATCATCGGCGCACCATAGGTACGCAGGTCGCGCGTCAGTGGGATGCCGTGTGCGTCATACTGAATTTCTTCAGTCAGGCTATGCCCGATGGCGCGCATCGATGCGCCATAGATTTGCCCCAATGCGAGGTCTGGGTTTATCGGCGTACCACAATCGAGCAGGGCGTAGAACTTGTTGAGCTTGATTTCACCCGTACGCGTATTCACCGCCACTTCGGCAAAGTTTGCCCCAAACGGGAAGGCGAAATTCGGGGTGATATAACTGGCGGTGGCAACTAACGTCCCGAATCCGGTGCCGGTTTCGGCCTTGTGGGCAATTTGCGCAAAGCTCACTTCGCCTTGCTTGCCGCGCACAATACCTGGTGCGGCCAGTTGCACATCTTCCAGCGGTTCGCCGAGCATTTGCGCGCCGTGGAAGAGAATTTTATCGCGTAAATTCTCCGCGGCATTTTTCGCCGCGTTACCGGAGAAACAGGTGCCAGAGGAGGCGTAAGCGCCTTTGTCGAACAGCGCGTGGTCGGTGTCACCCGAAATCACGTGGATATCAGACAGCGGGCAGCACAGCACTTCAGCCGACAACTTCCCGACCACGGTATCAAGGCCAGTACCGATATCGGCACCACCGGAGTGGACGATAAACGTCCCGTCAGATTCCAGTTTGATCATGCAGTTGGCCTGGTCAATATCCGGGATTCCCGATTTCTGCATGATGATGGCAACGCCACGCCCGGTATGCCAGTCGCCCTCTACCGGTTTGGGTGCATCCCAGTCGATTAGCTGACGGCCTTTGCGCAATATCGGTTCTAACGCGCAACTGGCTGCGACTGGAATTGAGGTGGGCATTTTCCCTTCGCCAATCGCCCCGAGGATTTTCAACTCCTGGCCTTCACGGACGCGGTTAATTTCCACCATATCTAACTGGTCGATACCCAGTTTTTCCGCCAGCTCAGCCATTGCCATGGTCAGCGCAAAGTTCCCTTTGGGTGCGCCGTAGCCCTGGTATGCGCCGGTTGGGCAGATATTGCTGTAGTAAGTGGTGACCTGGAAATCGACGTTATCGCAAGGATAAAGCGGCAGCGACAACGCAGGGCCATTACACGGCACCGTGAGGGCGTGGTTGCCATACGGGCCAGTATTGGCGCGGAAATCCATCTTGATGGCGGTCAGACGGCCATCTTTTTTGGCACCGATTTTTACCGTCACTTTGGCGACGTGGCGCGAGGTGTTAGCGATAAACTCCTCTTCGCGGGTGTAGTGGAAATAGACCGGGCGTCCGGTTACGCAGGTCGCCCAGGCGCAAACTTCTTCCAGCAAAATATCCTGCTTGGAACCAAAACCGCCGCCGACGCGCTCTTTGATGACATGGACTTTATGTTGCTTGAGCCCCACTAAACGCGCGACCTGGCGGCGCAAGTGCCACGGAACCTGGGTTGAAGCATGGATAACCAAACGGTCACCCACCCAGCGGGTGAAGCAAACGTGGGTTTCAGTCGGGCACTGTTGCACCTGTTTGGATTCGTAGGTGCGCTCGATAACCACTTCGGCGTCGGCAAAGCCTTTGTCTACGTCACCTATGCGCCCATGAATACCGGCGGCGATGTTTTTTTCCGGGCGAGCGCCAATCGGGAAATTGATAATCATGTGCTCGTCACGATCGGCAGCCTGGCTGTTTTGCGCTTCGAGGTCCGCTGGCGCACCGTTGACGTAAACCACTTTTTCGTCATGCACGCGTGGGGCATCAGCCGCCATCGCTTCGTCAATCGACAACACCGGTTTTAAAACCTGGTATTCAACCTCGATAAGCTTAAGTGCTGCCAGGGCAATCTCGGCACTTTCTGCGACCACCGCCGCAACGCGATCGCCGACGTGGCGCATTTTTAGGCCAAACATGCGGCGGTCAAGCGGCGAAGGTTCGGGCGCGCTTTGCCCGCCTGGAGTGTAATAAATATCCGGGCAGTTTTTATGCGTGATCACATGAACCACGCCGGGCAAGGCTTCCGCTTTGCTGACATCCAGACGGGTAATCAGCGCGTGCGGGTGCGGGCTGCGTAACATCTTCACCACACAGGCATCCGCAGGAACGCGGTCTTCGACATAACACGGTTTGGCCTGCACCATCATCGTCGCATCGGTTTTCGGATGACGCTTGCCGATAACCGCGAGGTCATGGCGAAAGGTTGGGGTGACGGTGGGCTGGTAAGTGGGGTCGGTCAGACGTGTTTTTGCCAGATCGACCACTTGATAAAACTGCTGGTAACCGGCATCACGGCTGAACAACCCTGACAATGCATCATCAATATCTTCGCGAGTTGGTGACGCAATTCGTTGCAGTAAATCGGTGAGAATCAGCGCGGCGGCAGGGTCGTTGTAGCCTGATTGCACTACGCCTGTATCGACCATCGCCTGTTGTACCAGGCTTAACTGGTTCCAACTGCCAAGTGATTCGGCGGTTTTTATCTCGCCGCCTTCAAGTTGCCCGGCAATCAGTAAAGAGGCGTTAACGATGATTCCGTTGCACCAAATGGCATCTGAACCGGCAAAACCAAAGCCGTCGTCGCTGTTGCGCACCGAGTGTAAACCCAGCCCGAACAACAGTTTTTGCACATTTTCCCCGGCCATGCAGTCAATTTCACGGGGTGTTCCGTTCAGCGTAAAGTGAATCATCATTTTGTTACCTCATCTTGCTGCTGGCAGTCGGTCAGCAGGTCAGCGACCAGCACACCGGCAATATGGCGTTTAAACGCTTCGCTGCCCGATAAGTCTGCACGTGGATAAATTGCCGCACCCACCGCCTTTTCCAGTGCTTCGCCTTCTAAAGCCAGCGACTCTACGTCGCGCAAGCGCAGCGGTTTTTCCGCCACGCCATCCAGCGCGATACGGATCTCTTCGTTTTCGGTGATGGCAACGGCGGCGGTGACCACCGACCAACCGGCAGCGGAACGGCTGAATTTACGCGTCGCACAGCGGCGGTATGGGTCGTGAATAATCACTTCGACCAATAAGCGGTCGCCCGGAGCCTGCAAATACTCTTCCAGCGTTAAGGTTTCACCATCGGCAAACAGCAACACGGTTTCCAGCGCCAGTAAGATAGGAATGATCACCGATTCGGCCTGGCGGGCGGCAATTTCACCGCCCAAAGTGGCCTGGTTACGCACATGGCGTGAATAGACAAAACCCAGCGCATCGTTCAGGGCTTGCGGGATAAAAACGGTGTCGCGCAGTTTTTGCAAAGTGATCAGCGAACCAATGCGCAGCGTGCCGTTGTCCCAGTCCATTTCGTCGAGTGGCAAACCTTGCAAAGAAATCGCCACGCTGCATTCAGTGCGCGTTGGCGTGGCATTGAGTTTGCTGCCGCCCGCCATCCACACCGCGCTATCTTTGTAGTGTTCCTTCAGTTCCATCGCTTGCTCAATGGTCGTGACACGGAAAAATTGCTTAATCATATGTTCCTCTCTTCGGTCAGACTGGTGTCCGCCAGGCGTGATTATTTTGTCGAATCCATACGTCGCCACATTTTTGCTGCCACCTTTCTGGCTTCGGCGTAAATCGGCTCACAATCGAAGGCGAACTCGCGGTCTTCATAAACCATCACGCCATCAATCATCACGCTATGAACACTCGATGAGCCGAGGCCAAACGCCAGATGGCCGCCGATATTTTCGGCCTGTAGCGGCGTTGGCGATAAGTAATCACAAATGGTGAGGTCGGCTTTATAGCCTGCCGCCAGGCTGCCAAATTTGGCATTAAAGTTGCGCGCCAGCAGTTCGTTACCGCTCCACAAATAGCGGGTGAAACTGTCAGGCCACAGTGGGCCGCCTGCATCACGGTGTTTGAAGAAGGCGAACTTCAGCTCTTCGAACATATCCGACCCGATACCGTCGGTGCCCAGCGCCAGGTTGTGGTATTCGGCAAGCTGATGGTTGTAGCCCACATGGTTATTCATGTTGGAGCGGGCGTTGTGGACGAGGAACCCGTCTTTCTCATTGAGCAGGCGAATATCTTCTTTCGACAGGTAAAGGCCGTGGGCAATCAACGTTTTGCTGTTGAGTAAGTCGAACTCTGCGAGGCGCACCAGCAGATCTTTGCCGTATTTGTCATGGCTATGAGAAACATCGTAGCGATCTTCGGCGGCGTGAATATGCAGGCCACGGCCCGTGGATTTAACCGCGCCTGAAAGCATCGCCAGCCCGGCATCCGGCACGGTAAAGGGAGCGTGAGCGCCAATATGAGCTTCAACCAGATAACGCTCTTTTCCGGCACTTCGCGCGTTATCAATCAGCCGCGCAAAATTAACGTTTTCTTCGACGCCAGCTTCCAGTTCCTCCATCCCGCCATTGCGGTCGGTGGTTTCAAAACAGGTCATGCCGCGCAGCCCGGCTTTCAGGAAGGCGTTGCGTAAGGTGCTGAGCGAACCGGCGATGTAATGCGGTGACGCGTGGTGATCAATCACCGAGGTACAGCCGCTTTTAATCGCTTCCAGTGAGCAAATCAGCCCGCTGTAGTAGAGCGATTCTTCGTCAAGTACGCGGTCGAGTCGCCACCACAGGTTTTTGAGCGTCGAGATAAAGTCCGGGCTGGGCGGGATTTGCGCCATGATGCCGCGCGATAACCCCGAGTAAAAATGGTTATGTGCGCAGACCATGCCCGGCATCACGATGCGTCCGTGCATCTCTTTTACCGTGGCCTGCGGGTAATCTGTCGCCAGCCCAGGACCAACGTTGACGATTTCGCTACCTTCAATCGCAATATCAACGTTGTGTTGTACTTGCGCCGGAGAAAACTGTACGGCGGTGACATTTTTCAGAATCAACATAATCAGGCCTCCACTTTTCCTAACAGGTAACGATGATGTTTATGCACGTGGCTGATAATTTTGCAGATCTCGCCAAGCTCGTGCGGCGGCTGGTGGAACTGGCTGTCATCGTCAAGCGTTAACTTCCACAGTTTTTGGTGCAGGCGGATGCTGACGTCGTTGCCTTCAGCGTAAAAGCCTGGGTTGCTGCTGTTGGTGAAGTCTTCTGGCAGGCTGAATACCGTCAATTTGTCGGTATACGGTTTGCCTTGCCACGGGCAGAACTGGGCGCAGTTGCCGCATTCATTGCAGAAAGCATCAAGGTGCAGCGTCTGGAAGCGGTTCTGGAAACCAGGAACGGCAATCGAAACGTTGGCGCGGTTCGGGCAGACATCGACGCATTTACTACAGATGTAGTTACATTCCAGGCAGCGTTCAGCCTCCTGTTTCACAAAATTATTGCGGTCGTTTTTACTCACCAGGTTGACGGCGATATTGCCTTTGCGTTGATAAACATGCTGCGGGTCGACGTTGTTCCAGTGCTTGTCACCGTGGCTCGATTGAATGTTTTCGCGCCACAAAATGGCATCCGTCGCCCGTCGTGCGGTGCCGATAGCCGCCACAATGGAAGACGGGCCGCTTTGCACGTCACCAATCAGGAACAGGCCAGGTTTGGTGGTTTCGCCAGTGGCCGACGCCACCGCAGGCCAGCCTTGTTCATCCAGTGGCACGCCCATTGCGGCCAGCGCTGCACAATCTTGCTGTTCGCCGATGGCGGTAATTAAGGCGGAGAATTGCAGCGTTTCGCTTTGCTCAGAAGCCACAGGGCGGCGGCGGCCTGAACTGTCTGGCTCACCTAATTCCATCTTACGTACCGTTAAGCTGCCGTCTGCGGCAAAGTGCTCTGGGTTGGTCAGGAACATAAACTTCACGCCATCTTCCAGCGCTTCTTCATACTCCTCGCGCCAGGCGGGCATTTCGCTGGCGGTGCGGCGATACAACACGGTGACATCGGTGACGCCAGGCACACGCAGGGCGGCACGCGCGCAGTCCATCGCCGTGTTGCCAGCACCCACTACGGCAACGTGCTTACCAAGATTCAGGTTCACACCGCGATTGTAATCACGCAGGAAGGGCAGCGATTTGTAGACATTGCGGTTATCACCCGCCAGTTTCACACCGCTGTTTTTATCGGTCCCGGTGCCGACCAGCACATAGTGGAAGCCGTCTTTTTGCAGTTGTTCAAAGGTCAGATCCGGCGAGCAGTTGTATTCAAACTTCACGCCATGGGCAGCGATAAAATCAATGTCATGTTGGATAAGTTCAGCCGGAATACGGAACTGAGGTATCACGTTTTTTACCACGCCGCCTGCGTTGGCTTCGCGTTCAAATAGCGTGACCTGGTGACCCGCCCGTGCGAGGAAGTAACCAGCGGAAAGCCCGGCTGGGCCCGCGCCAATCACCGCTACCGGATGGCGGCTACCTGAGCCAGCAGGCTTATGCCAGCGCTGTTTATAGCCTTCCCAGCCTTTTTCCAGCGCCACCTTTTTGAGTTCGCGAATGTTAAGCGCACTGTCGTAATCCAGGCGCGTACAGTTGCTTTGGCACTGGTGGTCACAAATATGGCCGGTGATGGCAGGCAGTGCGTTGCGCTGGTAAATCACTTCCAGCGCATCGGTATAACGGCCTTCACCCATCAGGCGAATGTATTCAGGAATATCTTGCTTCACCGCGCAGGCCGTGACGCAAGGGGCGACGTAGCAATCGGTGAGCGGCAACGGGCCGCCAGCATCAATCTGGTCTTCTGATTTCCAGTGTTTTTGGGTGTATTCCATGCTGATGGCGCGTTTTGCCAGCGCTTCCAGGCGTTCAACGTCAACACGCGTGAGCGCAGCGGCGCTGGATTTTTCCAGCTCGCGCATACAGTCGAGCATACGCAGGTAACCGCCAGGCTTGAGCAAATCCGTAGCCATGGTGATCGGGCGAATCCCGGTTTCAAAAATATCGCGAATGGTGAATTTGCTGGCACCGCCGGAATAGGAGATAGGCAGCAGGCCATCAAAGGCGCGTGAGAGTACCGCCGCGACGTTGATCGACAGGGGGAACAGTGCGCGCCCCGACATATACATCTCTTCACCCGGTAACGCGCCTTTGTGATTAATGGTGCCGAGGGTGTTGGTTAACTTAACGCCAAATCCGAGCTGTTTTTCTTTCGCCAGTGCCATTAAACGTTGCAGCATGTCCAGTGCTTGCTGGAGTTTCAAATCATGGCCGAAGGACTCTTCTTTCAGGCCGATGTAGTCGAAGCCGCAACTGTCCAGAATCTCTCTGACGCGCGGATAACCGAGCAGCGTCGGGTTGAGTTTGACGAAAGTATTTAAGTGTTTTTCCTCCAGCATGTAGCGGCAAATGGCTTCGATTTCATCTGGCGGGCAGCCGTGCATGGTCGACAGCGTAACCCCGGTGACCAGCGTGGCGGGGATGGATTCAGCCAGTACCGCCAGTTCAGATTTGCGTTCTGCCAGTAATGCAAAGCGGTTAATGAACGACTCGTTTTGCAGCCATTTTTGCAACGTTTTACGGTAACGCGCGAAATCTGGGTGCGCCGAGGAATCCATCATGGAATGGATAAATTGCTGCATCGGCGGCTGGCGAATACCGTCGAGGTTGTATCCGACACTCATGTTGAAGATAAATGACTTTTGCGCGTCTCGCGGTTGCGGCGTAAAGACCTTTTCCAGCAAATGGAGAATGAACCAGGCTTTGAGATATTCGTCGTAGGCTTTTGGTAGCGTAAATTCGCTAGACCACTCGGTATTAAAGGCTTCGTCTTGCGCATCAATACACGGTTTTTCAAGCTCCAGGCGGTCAAGGATCTGCACGGTTTTCAGTTCGATAAAACGGCCACCCGTTAACCAGGAGACGACAATATTCTGGGCTAATTGAGTATGAGGGCCAGCAGCAGGGCCAATCGGCGTTTCACAGGTTTCACCAAACACATTAAATGTGGAAGGCGTGTCCGCCCGATAAAACTGTTGAGCCGGAATTCCAAAGATAGAATTGCTCTGCTGATACTCATCGAAAATGCGCGTCAAAAGTTCTTCGAACGGAACCGGACGCATAATATCTCCCATGACATTCTCCTTGCGACAAATTAAAGGGTAATAGCGCGTGTGGCCTGACCACAGAAATAGTTAATGGGTTTGTGCAAATATCGCGCCAGAGAAATTAATTGAGCTTATGGGGAATAATAAATGCGAGCGGCCTCTAATATTCATACTTCTTTGTGAAAGACTTCACATCTGTCTTTTTGAGAATGATTTTCATTAATAAATAACTGTTTCAAGTGGGGTTTATCGAGTTTGTGTTGATTCTCATAAGTAGAGATAAAATATCATTTTGATAATAACAAGAGGGCGTCTGGCGCGGTTGTTTGAACGCAATCGATTAAACGAAAGAAGTCTGTAAAGTCACATTATTTTGTAATGGCTGGTGTGGTAATTTTTAGAAGAATATAAACGTAGGTCGGATGGGTGTTAGCGTCATCCGACACATCCTGATAT
>NZ_JAHWLU010000040.1:0-38679 GCF_022134725.1 Buttiauxella sp. S19-1 | reverse complement strand
TCTATTGGGAATTACGTAATTCCGAGGAGTGCCGATGAGTACCGTTACCCTTGCCCAGGTGGCAAAACAAGCGGAAGTTTCCACCGCAACCGTTTCGATGGTGCTGCGCAATCGTGGCCGCATTTCTGACGCTACTCGCCAGCGCGTGCTCAAAGCTCTGGATGATTTGGGCTACGTGTACAACCAGACAGCAGCGAATTTACGCAACCGCACCAGCAACCAGGTGGGGCTGTTATTGCACGACATCACCAACCCTTTTTACGGTGAAATGACGGCGGGACTTAGCCAGGAAATGGAACGCCATGACTTGCTGCTGTTTCTGGCAAACAGTGAGGAATCTGGCGAGCGTCAGCAAAAGTTCGTTGATTCTCTGATGCGCAATAACGCCTGCGGCATGGTGTTGTGTGCGGCGCGGGAAACGCCTCCGCTGTTTTTTGAAACCCTGAAGCGGCGCAATATTCCGGCGATTATGGTGGTGCGCCCGATGGATGACGTGGAATTCGATTTTGTCGGCACCGACAACTTCCTTGGCACCCAACTGGCAACACAACATTTGCTGCGCATGGGGCATCGCAATATTGCGTTTATCGGCGGCAGTGAAAACTCTATCAGCCGGGCGCAGCGTATCGGCGGTTACAGCAGCAAATTGCTGGAGCATCGAATACAGCCGAAAAGCGAATGGGTGGTTTCATCGCTTGCCAGCCAAAGTGATGGGGCGCGGGTGGCCGAGGAGTTGTTCCGCCGTTACCCAGAAATTACGGCAGCGGTGTGTTATCAGGATATTGTGGCATTGGGCGTGATGCAGACGCTGCGCAAAATGGGGCGTCAGACCGGTGTGGATTTCGCGCTGGTGGGGTTTGACGATATTACCGAAGCGTCGTTAGTGCAGCCTGCATTGACCACTGTTTCGGTGGCAGCCAAAGAGATTGGCCGCAAAGCCGGAGAGTTGTTGTTTAGCCGCATTCAGGGCAACGACGAGCCGCCAAAACGGATTATTCTCCCGCCCACGCTGGTGGTGCGGGAGTCATGTGGTTACCCGTCATACTTCAAGCCGCAGGTGCGTTGACTGCACCCGCGCGTCCCAGTCACATAGTTAGCTATGCTCCTGGGAACTTACGGCCTGGTCGCCTTCCTGCAACTCGAATTATTTAGGGTATGAATGAGTTAAACGGCGCACCAATTCCATTTCGCGCTGGCGGAAGGGAATGCCGTATTCGTCGAGCACATCGTGGAACCATAATTGCGCATAATCCACGCCGCTTTTGCGTACTGACGGCCAGGGGAGGGTGGTTTGCGTTTTGCCGCGTACCAGCCCCCACTGGTAACAACCGACGTTCAGGGCGGCAAACAGCGGCAGTTGCTCCTCCATAACGCAACCGACGTGGCGCGCCAGCCATTCAGTGCATAACAGCGGGCGCTCGAACGTATGCCAGAAGCGCAATACTTGCAGCATTTTCGGCGTTGCAAGATATGCGTGGAAACTCACCACGTCCGAAAGCCTGGCGGCGGCAACGTCGATTGGATGCGCGAAATACTCCGTTAGCGGTTGATCGGGATCCTGCGAAATATGCCATGCGCCAACAGTCAGCGGTTGCGCAGGATCTTCGTCACGCGCCCAGGCGAAAACTTTATGCAGCAGCTCCAGCGCAAAATGTTCCAGTTTTTCATCGAACTGTATTTCCTCAAGCCCGCTGGTAAACGTGCCACGGTTGCCTGGTTCGTTGTACAAATCCCAGATAGCAATACGCGAATCGCTTCTGAAATGGCGCACAATGTCTCGCACGTAGCGCTCAAGCTGCGGCCACATCTCGCGATTGCAGACAATTTCTCGCCCAGGGCTGGCTGCCGCCTGGCTGTTATGTTTGCCGGGAACCGGTGCTTTTTGTGGCCCTAAAAATGGTTCGTCCCCGGAAAACGCACAGTCATCCATTAATGTCAGCATCACTTTTATGCTGTGGCTATCGGCTATCGCCAGAAACTGTTCGATACGCTCCAGCAGCCCGTCGCGGTCGTTCTGCCAGACAATAAACGGCAGATTGATGCGCAGTTGGTTATAGCCAATCTCCTGCGCCCAACCCAGTTCCTGGTCGATGGTTTCGGCGTCAAAAGTTTCGCGTTGCCACAGTTCTGTCCAGTTCACGGCACTGCGGGGCAGGTAGTTAAAGCCGCAGATCCAGCCCTGATTTTTGTGCCATTCTGCGGCTTGTTGTTTGCTCCATTGGGTACGCATGTGTCGGCTCCTTTACGGTGCATCTGGGGTTAAAGTTGCGGTGGTTTTACGCCCCGGCGTATTGCCCCAGACTTTGTCATATTCATAACCGGTAAGATCTTTGATGACTTTGCGGGTTTCCATGTCGCAATCTTCCAGATTGCCACCCAGTTTCAGGCGCGCTACTTCTTTGATTAGCGTCTTGTGGGATTCACGCGTTAACTTGAATTTGAACGTCATATAGAAGCTGATAGCCAGTAAGGCTGCGGTGGCAAAGATCATTAGCCCAACAATGGCGTGCAAGGCTTGAATAGGTTGCTCGCCCTGGCCTTTAACAAAACCGTTCTCTTCCAACACCACACCAATCAACATGATGGCTATCGCCACGGTACTTTTGCGGGTTAATACCATGACACCGGCAAATATTCCCTCGCGGCGTTTTTTGGTGACAATTTCATCAATATCGGGAATAAAGCTGTAAATGTTCCATGGGATAAAATAAAGACCCGCACGCGAAATACCCAATACCACAAATACTGCTGAGAACACCATGAACGAGACATTCAGGTTGGTGATATAGGCATAAAATAAGAAGGCTAATACCGAGAAAATACAGCAATAAGATAAACGCAGAGCAGCGGACGGTGAGAAGTCAAATTTGCTGAGCAGCATCATAAAGACAAATGTTCCCGGAACAGAAACAAATGCGGCAACGCTTAAATAACCTGAAACCGCAGCCGTATCCTGATGTAAACCGTAAACCACGTAATAAGTAAATACTGAACCAAAGACATCCATCGCCGTAAATGAGGCGATGTAGATAATAATGTGCTGGCGGAACATTTTAATTTTAAATGAGGAGAGAAGGTCTAAAACCAGGCTTTTTAAATGATGCCAGAGATTGCCGCTATTTGCGCCTTCCGCTTCGGGTTCAAACTCTTCGCGCACATCTTTCGCTTCCCAGGTGCACATCCAGGTAGTGAAGACGGCGATGCAGAAAATAGCCGAGAACAACAGGCCGGTGTAGGTATAAGTCATCGGGTTATCTTTGCCGGTGAACTGCATAATCACGCCCGGCACTGAAACTGCCAGAAAACCACCGAGTTGTGAGCAGATCATTCGCACACCCGATAAACGGGCGCGTTCGGCATAGCGGTTAGTCATTTCTGCGGCCAATGTTTCCCACGGCACCAGCACCATTGCTGACAGCAGTTCAATGGAAAGATAGGTACCGAGATAATACCAATAGCCCATATCTGTTACCCACAGCAGGGCGTATAAGAACATCAGTGGGGCGCTGAGCAGTAAAAAGAAGCGACGGCGACCGAAACGTTTACCCAGCCAGGTATTGGCGAAGTTATCGGTGATATAACCCATAATCGGGCTTAATACGGCGTCAATAACACGGGCAATAGCAAATATCGAACCGGCTTCCAGTACTGATAATCCACAATAGGTGGTGTAGAAAAATAATAACCATGTGCCAATAATGGCAAAAGCTCCGCCGCCAAATAAATCGGTAACACCATATCCTATGGCTGTTCCGTAGCCAACTCTGCGTTCAGTAGGTTTCATATTGTTATTCCATTTTTGTAGGGCAAAAGGAAAGTGTGTTTATTCTGAAATCTCTATCCAGTTCCTGGTTATCGAAGATTGATAAATAGCCTCTACCATCCGTAGCGATATTTCTGCCTGGTGAATATCGACGTAATTACGGACGTTTGTTTCTGACAATGAGTGATAAAAATTATTAATTGCTAACTGGTGGCTACTGCCCCAATAACATTTTTGCGCGGCATTGGGGGATTCATCACTGGCCAGCAGTTCTTTACCTTCACCTGAAATGCACCACAAATTATTGTGATGAAGTTGCAGTAAACCGTTTTCGCAGTGGATCTCTAAAAGCAGCGGCGAGTCGGTGGTATGGCAGTTGGTAGCATAAAAAATCCCACGCGCCCCGTTGGCCAGTTCCATATTGGCCATTGCCGTGTCTTCAGCTTGTGTGGCGTGGCTCAGAAAACTGCTTTCCACCACACCTTTTATTGCGTCCACACCCCCGGCAAACCACTGCATTAAATCCAGCGTATGAATCGCCTGGTTGATCAGCAGGCTACCGCCTTCGCTGGCCCAACTCCCGCGCCAAGGACTTTGCGCGTAATAATCGAGCGAACGGCTCCAGGTCAACACTGCTTTAATACTCAGAATTTTTCCGTAGTGGTTCTCTTCTAGTAACGCTTTAATCTTCTGGCTGCTGGGGTTCAGGCGATTTTGGTAGCAAACGCCAAGCTGTGAGGTCGTAATCGCCAGCGTATTTTTGATGTCTTTGACTTCGGCGGGATTGAGCGCCACCGGTTTTTCGGTGAACACATGTTTTCCGGCGATGAGCGCTTTGGTAATCATCTCTTTATGCGCGGCGTGCGGGGTGCAGATATGCACCACATCAATCTCGTTATCGAGCAGCATCTCACAGTAATCTGCGTAATAGCGGCAACCGTAGCGTTCGGCGAGTGCCTGGCCTTTTACGGGGTCGGTTTCGACAATGGCCCGTAATTGGCAGGCTGGGTTGGACTGAATGGCCTCCACATGCAAGGTATGGATTGCGCCACACCCGACAACCGCAGCTTGAATCGCTTTCATCATTCTTCCACTCCATTGGCCAGCATTTGGGCGCGGACACACAATTCAGCCGCTTTGAACGCATGTTCCTGTGTCATCGCATTTTCGGTGCGATTCAAACAATCCAGAATCAGCTCGCCGAAGAACGGGAAACCGACTTTTCCGGCCACCGGATAGCGGAATTCACCCTCTTGATTTACCAGATACACCACGTCTTGTTGCTGGCGGGTGATGTCGACGTATTTGCGGATTTCGATATAGCCGTCAGTCCCGAGCAGGGTAAGACGCCCGTCGCCCCAGGAACTTAGACCTTCTGGCGTAAACCAGTCGCAGCGAAAATAGCCGCTGGCTCCGTTTTCGCCCTTGAGCATGGCGTCGCCGAAATCTTCAAATTCTGGGTATTGAGGATGGGTAAAATTACTGGTTTGTGCTGCCACAACTTGCGCGTCGTGGTTGCCGGTATAAAACAGGAACTGTTCGATTTGATGGCTGCCAATATCGCAGAGAATGCCGCCGAAACGCTTCTTAACGTAGAACCAGTCCGGGCGGCCCTGCCCTTCGCGATGCGGCCCGGTTCCCAGGGTTTGAATAACCCGGCCAATGGCACCCTCGCGCACCAGTTGCCCGGCAAAAACTGCGCTTTCAACGTGCAAACGTTCGCTGTAATACACTGCATATTTGCATCCGGTTTCCGCCACTTTTTCTTTGGCTGCGGCAAGTTGTGCAAGGGTTGTCAGCGGCGCTTTATCGGTGAAATAGTCCTTTCCGGCATCCATCACCTTCAGGCCAAGTGCACAACGCTCCTCTGGTATCGCTGCTCCGGCAACCAGGTTCACACTGTCATCGCCAAGAATCACTTCAAGTGATGGTGCAACGTTGACCTGCGGATATTGCTTAACAAACTGTTCCACTTTCTGCGGGTCAGGGTCGTAAACCCATTTAAGCGTGGCACCCGCTTCAATCAGGCCGTTGGACATGCCGTAGATATGGCCGTGATCAAGTGCGGCGGCGGCAAAAACGAAATCACCCGGTTGCACGACTGGCTGCGGTTTGCCTGTTGGCGCGTAATTCATACCGTCGTTGAGACTCATGCTTATGCTCCTTGATCCATATTTTTGCCCAGCGGGATGGCGCCTTGTTCGGCAAAATTTTCCACCGAGGACGATTTTTCAAAGAAGTGGGGAGCCTGGTTGACCAGGCCGCCAGTCAGGTAATACGGGTCACTGGCCGCGATCGGCAATGAGACAAAGCTGCGGGTGATGGCGGATTTATAGATTGCGGTGATGAGTTCCAGCGAACGCTTGCCTTGCGGCCCATCAACTAACGGGGCGGTGCCAGTGTGTAGCGCGTGCAGGAAGTTATCGATTTGCCCGGTGTGCAGTGTCCAGGCCAGGCGCGGCACCGACTGGTAGCTATCTTCAAGCTGGTTTTCCAGCGGGGCATTACGCTCTTCAAGCGGGAAACCGTTGGCGGCGGCGATGCTGGCGAATTTATCCCATGGTGCGGAAATACGTGCTTTTTCACCCTGAATCACAATCTTCTGATCTTCGCCGTGATGCACCACGGAGGAGGTCAGTTGCGTGAGTGCACCATTGCCATATTTGAAAATTGCCGCACTGAGGTCTTCCACTTCGGCGTTGTCATGGGAGACGTTGGTGGTGACTGCAACCACTTCAGTCGGGAAGCCCAGCATCCACTGAATGGCATCAATATGGTGTACCGCATGGTTGAGCGTGCAACCACCGCCTTCTTTTTCCCATGTGCCGCGCCACCACAGGTCGTAATAGGAGTGGCCACGCCACCAGAATGAATCCACCTGCGCGTGGCAAACTTTGCCGATTTGGTCACTTTCGAGCACTTTTTTCAAACGCCAGAAGGCATCGGTAAAACGGTTTTGGGCAATGATAGACAGCGTTTTACCGCTCGCCACGGCGGCGTTGATCATCGCGTCGCATTCCTGAAGTGAAGCAGCCATCGGTTTTTCACACAGGACGTGTTTTCCCGCATTCAGCGCATCAATAGAAATAGCGGCGTGAACATAAGGCGGGGTACAGATATCGAACACATCAATGGTGGGATCATTAAGAATATCCTGGTGGTTGTTGTAAACTTTTGCGGCTGTTAATCCGTAATGTTTTTTCTTTTCTTCAGCTTTTTCTGGGTAGATATCTACCAGCGCGACAATCTGGCAACGATCAGGAAATTCAAGATAACTTTGGATGTGATTGTGGGAAATATTACCGGTTCCGATAATTGCGATTCTTTGCATTATGCTCTCTCTTATCAAGGGTAGCGTTTGATACAGACAATAAAAGTTACTGTTTATTTTCAACAAGAATCATTTTTTGAGAGCATAGTTATGGTTTTTTTTGCACACAACAGCTATTTATGACAGGAATTGCACGACGAAAATATTACGGGCAAGCAGAAAGTGAAATGCTCTGGATTATAAAGAGTTGATGGTGAAAATAATGTAATTTCTCTAATGAGGTATCGATCACAAAATGACGGGGAAGTTGAAAATTAAAGAGATAGCTGTGCTGACAGGGCTGTCACCGAGCACTGTGTCACGGGTGCTGGCTGGTAAAAGTAATGTCAGCCCGCAGGCCAAAGAAAAGGTATTTTACCATGCTCGTCATATGGATATTTTACGGGATATTCCCGCCAGCCGTTTACTTATTAACTCATTATTAATATGTGCCCCTGCGGAAGCGTTTACTCCTCATGGTGATCATTATTATTACGAAGTGATTCAGGGGGTTGTTTCCGCTGTCTCACATTATGATACGCATGTTAAAAAGTGTTCTCTTGATATTAATGAAGCTGATACTTCATTATTCATGAGGTCGATTAGTCAGTCGGATGTTGATGGCGTAATAATTATTGGTATTGATGATGAATCACTGTATCGCATAGCCGCGGAAAGCAATAAGCCTATTGTGACGATAAATGCCAGAGATAAGAAAATGCGTCTTGATTGTGTCTCACCAGACCATTATTCCATTGGCTATAGCGCGGCAAACTATTTATTAGAGAAGGGGCATCGTCCCGTTCTGCTATTTACCGATTTGCGCCGTGAAACCATGATCCAGCGTCTTGACGGCTTTAAAAGAGCCTGCCTCGACCACCACCTGGTGTTTGATGAATCCGAGCATTTGCTGGTAACCAAAGGTTATGGTGAAACCGAAGCCCGCGCCAATTTCAAAAAATACCTCCAGTCGCGCACTAAAGCCGAACTCCCTTCGGCTATTTTTTGCGGCAGCGCAGCCATTGCGCGGGCCGTATTGAGTGAGCTAAAAAACCAGCATCTGCAAGTGCCTGAGGATATTTCTCTGATGAGTTGCGCCTATTCCCATGAAATGGATGAAATTAAACAGCTCGGTTTATCCGCGGCCTGCCAGCCTTGCCGTGAATTGGGCAGCGAAGCGGTTTATGTTCTGCAAAGTCGTTTAATGCGTGAAGTCAGCCCGCGCTTTAATTTATTGCTTCAGGGTTCCATTCAGCCGGGGGATTCGGTGGCAGATGTGAACTGGCGGCGTCGGGAACTGTATCAAACTCATTCAATTCCATAATTCTTTTAAGGCATTAATGGGTTTTACTGATAATTCCGCCGTTTTGTCATAAATTTCTTATTATCGGTGTTTTCATGTGGCGAGCCTCCCAAGGCCTCGTTAATCTGAGAACAGTTTCATTGGTTATTGAATAAAGAAAAGAGAGTCGATATGGATGAGTCACAAGTCCGCGTTGCAATCGCGGGTGCGGGTGGTCGCATGGGGCGACAACTGATTCAGGCAGCATTACAGATGGATGGCGTAAAACTGGGTGCAGCGCTTGAACGCACGGGTTCATCCTTAGTGGGCAGCGACGCGGGTGAATTAGCTGGCGTCGCCAAAACGGGAGTTATCGTCAGCGATAGCCTGGATGCGGTAGTGAATGATTTCGATGTCTTTATCGATTTTACTCGTCCCGAGGGCACGCTTCATCATCTGGCTTTTTGCCGCCAGCACGCTAAAGGCATGGTTATCGGCACCACCGGTTTTGATGATGCGGGCAAGCAGGCGATTACTGATGCTTCAGCAGAAGTGCCGATTGTCTTTGCGGCCAACTTCAGCGTGGGTGTGAACGTGATGCTTAAGCTTCTGGAGAAAGCCGCCAAAGTGATGGGGGATTATACCGACATTGAGATCATCGAAGCGCACCATCGCCATAAAGTGGATGCGCCATCAGGCACCGCATTGGCAATGGGCGAAGCCATTGCTCACGCGATGGACAAAGATTTGAAAGATTGCGCGGTTTACTCCCGTGAAGGGTACACCGGCGAGCGCGTTCCAGGCACTATTGGTTTTGCGACGGTGCGTGCGGGCGACATTATTGGTGAACATACGGCGATGTTTGCGGACATCGGCGAGCGTATTGAGATCAGCCATAAAGCATCAAGTCGCATGACTTTTGCAAACGGTGCAGTCAAATCTGCATTGTGGCTGAGTTCGATGAAAAGTGGACTTTACGATATGCGAGATGTGCTTGATCTCAATAGTTTGTAATCGTTATTACCCATCGTGATGTGGTTATTGCAATCATAACTGTTTGATTGATAGGGCAATGTTTTATTGCCCTTTTTATTTGTTGTGTTTTATTCGTGTTTTTAGTGTTTTTTTAATCGTAAGCATCATAAGTTTTACTTTTCTTGCTAATAATCGTTGTTCTATGTCTAATTTTGACCATTTGGTCCACTTTTCATGCCGCCATGCCCAGCTTTCCTGCTCATCCTGGTCCGCAACCGATTACGCACTATAAGTTAGTTGTTGATTTCATCGGTCAATTCCTCTTTTATCCATTAGATTGGTAAAAAACACATAAAAAGTTGCGCTTATGGTAGACTTTTACCCGGCCTCTCACTAGAATGCCGCCGTTTGTCAAAAATCCAAATGACAGGCTGTTTTGCATTGATTCCTGAATTCATTTTGAATTAATATGCAAATAAATTGACTGTTTATTCCCTGGAGGGCGTTTTGATTAAGTCAGCAATATTGGTTCTGGAAGACGGAACCCAATTCCACGGTCGGGCCATTGGGGCATCGGGTTCGGCCATTGGGGAAGTCGTTTTCAACACCTCTTTGACCGGTTATCAAGAAATCCTCACTGATCCTTCCTACTCCCGCCAGATTGTCACTCTTACTTATCCTCATATCGGAAATGTCGGCACCAATGCTGCTGATGAAGAATCCTCCCAGGTACATGCGCAAGGCCTCGTCATCCGTGACCTACCACTGATTGCCAGCAACTATCGCAATACCGAAGACCTTTCTTCTTATCTCAAGCGCCATAACATTGTGGCCATCGCCGATATCGATACCCGTAAGCTGACACGTATTCTGCGTGAGAAAGGTGCACAGAACGGCTGCATTATTGCCGGTGATAACCTTGATGCTGCACTGGCGCTGGAAAAAGCAAAAGCTTTCCCAGGCCTCAACGGTATGGATCTCGCGAAAGAAGTCACCACGAAGGAAGCTTACGCCTGGCAGCAGGGGAGCTGGACACTTGAAGGTGAGTTGCCTGAAGCAGCTAAAGAAGAAGATTTACCGTTCCATGTCGTCGCCTACGATTACGGCGTGAAACGCAACATTCTGCGTATGTTGGTTGACCGCGGCTGCCGCCTGACGGTGGTTCCGGCGCAAACATCAGCTGAAGATGTGTTGAAGATGAATCCAGACGGCATCTTCTTATCTAACGGCCCTGGTGACCCGGCGCCGTGCGACTACGCCATCAGCGCCATTAAATCCTTCCTGGAAACAGACGTGCCGGTATTCGGTATCTGCCTGGGCCACCAGTTGCTGGCTCTGGCGAGCGGCGCGAAAACCGTGAAGATGAAGTTTGGTCACCACGGTGGCAACCACCCGGTTAAAGATTTGGATCGCGATTGCGTGATGATTACTGCTCAGAACCATGGTTTCGCCGTAGAGGAATCAACACTTCCGGCGAACCTGCGCGTGACTCATAAGTCACTGTTCGATGGCACGCTGCAAGGCATTCATCGTACAGATAAAGCAGCATTCAGCTTCCAGGGGCACCCAGAAGCAAGCCCTGGCCCGCACGATGCGGCGCCGCTGTTTGACCACTTTATCGAATTGATTAAGCACTACCGTTCTACCGCCACTCTTAATAGCAAGTAAGTATCAGGAGCTAAGAAAATGCCAAAACGTACAGATATAAAAAGCATCCTGATCCTCGGCGCAGGCCCGATTGTTATCGGCCAGGCGTGTGAGTTCGACTACTCCGGTGCCCAGGCGTGTAAAGCGCTGCGTGAAGAGGGTTACCGCGTCATTCTGGTGAACTCCAACCCGGCAACGATTATGACCGACCCGGAAATGGCCGATGCAACTTACATCGAGCCGATTCACTGGGAAGTGGTTCGCAAAATCATTGAGAAAGAGCGCCCAGACGCGGTTCTGCCAACCATGGGCGGCCAGACTGCACTGAACTGTGCGCTGGAGCTGGAGCGTGAAGGCGTGCTGGCAGAATTCGGTGTCACCATGATTGGTGCAACCGCAGACGCCATTGATAAAGCTGAAGACCGCCGCCGTTTCGACGTGGCGATGAAAAAAATCGGCCTTGATACTGCGCGCTCTGGCATTGCTCACAATATGGAAGAAGCGTTGGCGGTTGCGGCGGACGTCGGTTATCCGTGCATCATCCGCCCTTCATTCACCATGGGCGGCACCGGCGGCGGTATTGCATACAACCGTGAAGAATTCGAAGAAATTTGCGAGCGTGGCCTGGATCTTTCGCCAACCAAAGAGCTGCTGATTGATGAATCGCTGATTGGCTGGAAAGAGTACGAGATGGAAGTTGTGCGTGATAAAAACGACAACTGCATTATCGTCTGCTCTATCGAAAACCTTGACCCGATGGGTATTCACACCGGTGACTCCATCACCGTTGCGCCAGCGCAAACGCTGACCGACAAAGAGTACCAAATCATGCGTAACGCCTCGATGGCGGTGCTGCGTGAAATCGGCGTGGAAACTGGCGGTTCTAACGTGCAGTTCTCGGTTAACCCGAAAACTGGCCGTCTGATTGTTATCGAGATGAACCCGCGTGTATCGCGCTCATCTGCACTGGCTTCTAAAGCAACCGGATTCCCGATTGCCAAAGTAGCGGCGAAACTGGCGGTGGGTTACACCCTCGATGAGCTGATGAACGATATCACCGGTGGTAAAACGCCAGCCTCGTTCGAACCGTCTATCGACTACGTTGTGACTAAAATTCCTCGCTTTAACTTCGAGAAATTCGTCGGCGCTAACGACCGCCTGACCACGCAGATGAAATCTGTGGGTGAAGTGATGGCGATTGGCCGCACCCAACAGGAATCACTGCAAAAAGCCCTGCGCGGCCTGGAAGTGGGCGCGACCGGTTTTGACCCGAAAGTGAATCTGGATGACCCGGAAGCGCTGACCAAAATCCGCCGCGAGCTGAAAGACGCTGGCGCTGAGCGTATCTGGTACGTTGCTGATGCCTTCCGTGCGGGCCTGTCCGTTGATGGCGTGTTCAACCTGACCAACATTGACCGCTGGTTCCTGGTACAGATTGAAGAGCTGGTTCGCCTGGAAGAAAAAGTAGAAGAGATCGGCATTACCGGTCTGACTCATGACTTCCTGCGCTTCCTGAAACGCAAAGGCTTTGCCGATGCGCGCCTGGCGAAACTGGCTGGCGTTCGCGAATCAGAAATCCGCAAACTGCGTGAGCAATACAACTTACACCCGGTTTATAAGCGTGTTGATACCTGTGCGGCAGAGTTCTCTACCGACACGGCGTACATGTACTCTACTTATGAAGACGAGTGTGAAGCTAACCCGAACAACGACCGTGACAAAATCATGGTGTTGGGTGGTGGCCCGAACCGTATCGGCCAGGGTATCGAGTTTGACTACTGCTGCGTCCACGCATCCCTTGCGCTGCGTGAAGATGGTTACGAAACCATCATGGTTAACTGCAACCCAGAAACCGTTTCAACCGACTACGACACGTCCGACCGCCTGTACTTCGAACCAGTAACTCTGGAAGACGTGCTGGAAATCGTGCGCGTTGAGAAACCAAAAGGCGTCATCGTGCAGTACGGTGGCCAGACTCCGCTGAAACTGGCTCGTGAACTGGAAGCCGCTGGCGTACCGATTATCGGCACCAGCCCGGATGCCATCGATCGTGCAGAAGACCGTGAGCGTTTCCAGCACGCTGTTGACCGCCTGAAGCTGAAACAGCCTGCCAACGCCACCGTCACCGCTATCGAAATGGCGGTCGAGAAAGCGGCCCATATTGGTTACCCGCTGGTTGTGCGTCCATCCTACGTTCTGGGTGGCCGCGCGATGGAAATCGTCTATGACGAAGTGGATTTACGTCGTTACTTCCAGACTGCGGTTAGCGTTTCAAACGACGCGCCAGTGCTGCTCGACCGCTTCCTTGACGATGCGGTAGAAGTGGATGTTGATGCCATCTGCGACGGTGAAACCGTACTGATTGGCGGTATTATGGAGCACATCGAACAAGCTGGTGTTCACTCCGGTGACTCCGCATGTTCTCTGCCAGCTTACACGCTGAGCCAGGAAATCCAGGACGTGATGCGCCAACAGGTGCAGAAACTGGCTTTCGAGCTGCAAGTTCGCGGTTTGATGAACGTGCAGTTTGCGGTGAAAGATAACGAAGTCTACCTGATTGAAGTGAACCCGCGTGCTGCGCGTACCGTACCGTTTGTCTCTAAAGCGACCGGCATGGCACTGGCGAAAGTGGCGGCGCGTGTGATGGTTGGGCAAACTCTGGTGCAACAGGGCATGACCAAAGAAATCATCCCGCCTTACTACTCGGTGAAAGAAGTGGTACTGCCGTTCAACAAATTCCCGGGCGTTGACCCACTGTTAGGGCCAGAAATGCGCTCCACCGGTGAAGTCATGGGCGTGGGTCGTACCTTCGCAGAAGCGTTCGCCAAAGCGATGCTGGGCAGCCAGTCTACGATGCGTAAACCAGGCCGCGCGCTACTTTCTGTTCGCGAAGGCGACAAAAAGCGTGTGGTTGACCTGGCAGCAAAACTGCTGAAACAGGGCTTTGAACTGGATGCAACTCATGGCACCGCTGTGGTGTTAGGCGAAGCTGGCATTAACCCGCGTCTGGTGAACAAGGTGCATGAAGGCCGTCCGCACATTCAGGACCGTATCAAGAATGGCGAATACACCTACATCATCAACACCACCGCAGGCCGCCAGGCGATTGAGGATTCCAAACTCATCCGCCGCAGCGCACTGCAATATAAAGTGCATTACGACACCACGCTGAACGGCGGCTTTGCTACGGCGATGGCGTTGAACTCTGACGCGACAGAGAAAGTGATTTCAGTTCAGGAAATGCACGCGCAGATTAAAGGCTAATTTCTTTAACTGATATAAAAAATAAACGGCTCCTCATTGCAGGGGCCGTTTGTCGTTTAAGAGTGTTCTGGTTCTGAAAGCGAAGCGCATGCCGCTGACTATAATTACCCTGCTAATGAAAATTGAACGCAGGGAGAAAATAATGCTCAATAAATCAATCATCACTCCAATTCTTGCCGCTATTGCGCTGATGTCTGTTGCGGGTTGTTCTTCCAACCAATCGGTGAAAACTGCTGACGGGAAAACTATTGTCACCGATGGCAAGCCGCAAGTGGATGATGATACCGGGCTGGTGTCATACAAAAATGCGGAAACCGGAAAAACAGAACAGATTAACCGTGACCAGGTTAAATCAATGGGCGAACTGGATAACTAATTCAGACTTATCCACTTAACCCGTCAAGAATATTGACTATTAGCCTGTTGAATTACTGACTACACTCTTTCGTTAAAAGAGAGCAGTAAAACAACAGGCTTATTCATGATCTTAATTATTTATGCACATCCGTACCCGCATCACTCCCACGCCAACCGAAAAATGCTCGAACAGGCTTCACTACTACCTGATGTGGAAGTGCGCTCTCTTTATGAGTTATACCCAGATTTCAACATCGATATTGCCGCTGAACAAGAAGCGCTAAGCCGCGCTGATTTGGTTATCTGGCAACATCCGATGCAGTGGTATAGCACGCCGCCTTTGATGAAATTGTGGATTGATAAAGTGCTGGCTCATGGCTGGGCGTATGGCCACGGCGGCAAGGCGCTGCGCGGTAAACCCGTGATGTGGGCTGTTACCACTGGTGGTGGCGATAACCATTTCGAACTCGGCGACCATCCGGGTTTTGCTGTTCTCGGCCAACCATTGCAAGCTACGGCGCTGTACTGCGGCATGAACTGGCTGCCGCATTTCACTATCCATTTCACGTTTGTCTGTGACGAAAATACCCTCGAGGTACAAGCCGAAATGTACAAGCAACGTTTGCTCGACTGGCAGGAGGCAAATCATGGATAGCCACAGCATGATCCAGGCGCTGATTTACCTCGGTTCAGCGGCGATCATAGTACCGATTGCGGTGCGTCTTGGCCTGGGGTCAGTGTTGGGCTATCTAATCGCAGGCTGCATTATCGGGCCGTGGGGATTGCGACTGGTGACGGACGCCGAAACTATTCTTCACTTTGCGGAGATCGGCGTGGTCTTGATGCTATTCGTCATCGGACTGGAACTGGACCCACAACGTTTGTGGACGCTGCGTGCGTCAGTATTTGGCGGCGGTGCGCTGCAAATGGTGGCGTGTGGATTGCTGCTCGGCTTGTTCTGCATGTTCTTAGGATTACGCTGGCAAGTGGCGGTGTTAATCGGCCTGACTCTGGCGCTTTCTTCTACCGCAATCGCCATGCAGGCGATGAACGAGCGAAACCTGACCGTTTCACAAATGGGGCGCAGTGCCTTTGCGGTGCTGTTATTCCAGGACATTGCAGCAATTCCGCTGGTGGCGATGATTCCCTTATTAGCCAGCAGTAGCGCAACCACGACCTTTGCCGCCTTTTCTATTTCGGCTCTGAAAGTGCTTGGCGCTTTGACCATTGTTGTTTTGCTTGGGCGTTACGTCACACGCCCGGTTCTGCGGTTTGTGGCGCGTTCAGGCCTGCGCGAAGTGTTCAGTGCCATGGCGTTGTTTATGGTGTTCGGCTTTGGCCTATTGCTTGAAGAAGCCGGGCTTTCAATGGCTATGGGGGCATTTCTGGCGGGCGTGTTACTGGCAAGCTCTGAATATCGTCATGCGCTGGAAAGTGATATTGAACCGTTTAAAGGCTTGTTGCTCGGGCTGTTCTTTATTGGCGTGGGCATGTCGATAGACTTCGGCACTTTGCTGGAGAGCCCTTTGCGGATTATCGTTCTGTTACTCGGTTTCCTGGCGATAAAAATCATCACGCTATGGATCGTAGCAAAACCGCTTAACGTGCCGCGTAAACAACGGCGCTGGTTTGCCGTCCTGTTAGGGCAGGGCAGTGAATTCGCATTCGTCATTTTTGGTACTGCGAGAATGGCTGAGGTACTGGACGACAGTTGGGCAAAATCGCTTACGCTTGCTGTCGCGCTATCGATGGCGGCCACGCCATTGTTGCTGGTGCTGCTCAACCGCCTGGAAAAATCAGGCCCAGAGCAGGCGCAAGAAGCGGATGAAATCGATGAGGAACAGCCGCGTGTGATCATCGCAGGCTTTGGTCGTTTTGGGCAAATAGCCGGGCGTTTGTTACTGACCAGCGGCGTGAAAATGGTGGTTCTCGATCACGACCCAGATCATATCGAAACGCTGAGAAAGTTTGGCACTAAAGTGTTTTATGGCGATGCGACGCGCGTGGATTTGCTGGAGTCTGCGGGTGCTGCAAAAGCGGAAGTGCTGATCAATGCCATCGACGATCCGGATGCAAATATGCAGTTAGCAGAACTTGTACAAGAGCATTTCCCGCATCTGAAAGTGATTGCGCGCGCACGTGACCTCGACCATTTCATTCGCCTGCGACAGTTGGGGGTTGACCAACCTGAGCGTGAGACTTTTGAAGGTGCGTTGAAAGTGGGGCGTAGAGCGCTCGAAGGGCTGGGTGTAGGGAGTTATGAGGCACGTGAACGAGCCGACCATTTCCGCCGCTTCAATGCGCAGATGGTGGAAGAAATGGTGCCCGCACCGGATTGGTCAGCGCGCGCTGATGTTCTCAAACGCACCAGCGCAAGGTTGACGGATGTGATAAACGAAGACCGTGCGCATCTCAATGTGATTCAGCGCCATGGTTGGCAGGGTACTGAGGAGGGGATTCATTCGGGGAAACTGGCTGATGAACCGCCTGTTAAGCCCGAGTAGCTAAAGGCTGTGTCGGATGACGCTAACGCTTATCCGACCTACGCAAACCGTTTTAGGGTGGATTAGCGTTAGCGACATCCACCGATTTTTTGCGGTAAGAAATCAGCTCAAGGCGACTTTTATTCCCAGAGCTATCAACATCCCGCCCAGCAATTTATCAACAATTTTCTGCGCTTTCGCCAGACCGCGACGCACCGGCTCGCTTTGAATCAGCACCACTAATAACGGCCACCAGACGACGGACAGCATCAGGATGACGCCTGCGTACCACAGTTTTTCCATGGTACCTGAGTTCACGCTCAAAACCTGGGTGAAAACGGAAAGGAAAAAGAGTGTCGCTTTCGGGTTTAGCAGATTGCACAGATAGCCTTGTAAAAAGGCTTTTGTTAGCGTGGTTTGCTGGCGTTCAATATTACTGACATCCATTTTGCCGCCGCCGCGTGCTAACAGTGCCTGTACGCCAATCCAAATTAGATATGCAGCACCGGCATATTTCAGCAAGCCGAACAACCACGGAGTGGTGGTAATCACTACCGCTAACCCGGCAACACAATAAGTCATGTGCGTTGCCACTCCGCTGATAACTCCCAGCGAGGTCATCATTGCTGCCGAGCGTGAATAGCGAGCGGCGTTCTTAATGACCAGGAAGAAATCAGGCCCAGGGGAGAGCATCCCCAAAGTGGCAATAGTGGCGACAAAAAGCGTGGTTTCCAGCATGGCAATGTCCGGTAAAGATACGATCAATAATCGTGAACTATACCGCAGCTAGAGCATAGACTTATAGTATGTGGCAGGCCACAGTTAAGAATTTTTTACGTTACTTTGGGCGCTTTTACGCTAACTCATTGTTCCTGTTATATCAGGAAGCATTACGTGACAGGTTTACAGTCGCAGAACGAAAAAATTCTTACGCAGAAGCTTGTGGATAGTCGACGAAAGATTGCGCTTTCCGTATAGTGGCGGCAATTTTTTTCACCACCCGTGGGTTAATAGAATGATCAGTCTGATTGCTGCATTAGCGGTAGATCGTGTAATTGGCATGGAAAACGCCATGCCCTGGGACATCCCTGCCGATCTGGCATGGTTTAAACGTAATACACTGAATAAACCTGTCGTTATGGGGCGTTTGACCTGGGAATCTATCGGTCGTCCGCTTCCAGGGCGCAAGAATATTGTCATTAGCAGCAAGCCAGGCACCGATGACCGCGTTGAGTGGGTTTCGTCCGTAGAGGACGCTATTAAAGCCTGTGGCGATGCGGAAGAAATTATGGTGATTGGCGGTGGGCGTGTTTACGAACAGTTCCTGCCAAAAGCACAGCGTCTGTATCTGACGCACATTGACGCAGAAGTGGAAGGTGACACGCATTTCCCGGATTACGACCCGGACGAGTGGCAGTCAACGTTCAGCGAATTCCATGATGCGGACGAGAATAACTCGCACGGCTACTGTTTCGAGGTTCTGGAACGTCGATAAGACGGGCTGGAAAAGAAAAAACCCGGTTAATGACCGGGTTTTTTCTTATGAAGCGATAGCCGTTTCACCATCGCCCACATCTTTCTGGCGATTGGAGGGCTGAACGAAATAGGTTTTGTCTTCCCAGCGTAAGCAAGTTAGATCGCCACCCCAGCAACAGCCGGTATCAAGCCCGTATATGCCCTCTGGCGTGCCTTTGCCTTCCAGCGATGCCCAGTGCCCGAAGATAACGGAATATTCAGCAGTCACAGGCCCAGGGATCGCAAACCACGGCTTCAGCGGAGTGGGCGCGCTTTCAGGCGTGTCTTTGCAGTACATATCCAGTTGCCCGTTCGGGAAGCAATAACGCATACGGGTCAGTGAATTGGTAATAAACCGCAGGCGCGCTAATCCTGAAAGTTCTGGTGACCAGTTGTTAGGCATATCGCCATACATCGCATCGAGGAATAACGGATAGCTGTCACTCGATAACACGGCTTCGACATCACGCGCACAAGCCATGGCGGTATTCAAATCCCACTGCGGCGTAATTCCGGCGTGAGCCATTACCAGTTTTTTCTCTTCATCAACCTGAAGCAGCGGCTGGCGGCGTAGCCAGTTAAGCAATTCGTCAGCATCAGGTGCTTCCAGAAGCTGGGACACACGATCTTTGGGCTTATTACGGCTGATGCCTGCATAAACGGCCAGCAGATGTAGGTCATGGTTACCGAGAACCAGACGCACGCTGTTACCCAGTCCACGCACAAAACGCAGGACTTCAAGTGAACCCGGCCCACGCGCGACAAGATCGCCCGTAAGCCATAAAGTATCTTCACCAGGCTTAAAATCAACCTGTTGCAGTAGAGCGACCAGTTCATCGTAACAGCCGTGAACATCGCCAATCAGGTATGTAGACATTGGATTAGTGAATGAAGGCTGGAATAGCCAAACGGAATACGGGAATAGCGACGCGGAAGGCATCGCCCTGAGAGTCGACCATTTCGTAATGGCCTTGCATGGTGCCAAGCGGTGTTTCAAGTACCGCACCGCTTGTATAGCTGTATTCGTTGCCCGGTTCAATATGCGGCTGGACGCCAATCACACCCTCGCCCTGAACTTCAGTTTCATGACCGTTACCATTGGTGATAAGCCAGTAACGGCCAAGTAATTGCACCGGTGTTCGCCCCAGGTTACGGATGGTTACGGTATAAGCAAAGACGAAACGTTCGTGCTCCACAGAGGACTGTGATTCGATATAGACGCTTTGTACCTGAATGCATACGCGGGGCGAATTTAACATCGTTAACTCTCCTTCGGCTGCTGCTGTGGGTGCTCAGCCAAATAGTTTGCCAGTTTGCAATACTGAGCAACTGAGATGTTCTCAGCGCGCAGAGTTGCGTCGATTCCCAGCTCCGCCATCACCTCTGGGCTAAACAGATGGCCAAGGCTGTTACGAATCGTTTTGCGACGCTTATTAAAGGCTTCAGTAGTGATGCGGCTTAATACGCGCAGCTCTTTTACTGGGTTCGGTATTGTTGCATGTGGTACCAGGCGCACGACGGCAGAATCCACTTTTGGTGCCGGTGTGAAGGCGGTTGGTGGCACTTCAAGCACTGGAATCACATTGCAATAATACTGCGCCATCACTGATAAACGACCATACGCTTTACAGTTAGGGCCAGCAACTAAACGGTTTACCACCTCTTTTTGCAGCATGAAGTGCATGTCAGCAATGGCATCAGTATAGCTAAAGAGATGGAACATCAATGGCGTGGAGATGTTATACGGCAGGTTGCCAAATACGCGCAACGGCTTACCGATTTTTTGCGACAGCTCTCCAAAATCCATGGTCATGGCATCTTGCTGATAAATTGTCAGCTTTGGTGCCAGGAAAGGATGCGTTTGCAGGCGAGCCGCAAGATCGCGGTCCAGCTCGATGACGGTCATTTCATCCAGGCGTTCACCCACAGGCTCGGTTAATGCGCCGAGGCCGGGGCCGATCTCAACCATTGCCTGGCCTTTGAGTGGATTTATAGCAGAGACAATACTGTCGATAACGAACTGGTCATTAAGGAAGTTTTGTCCAAAACGTTTACGGGCTAAATGGCCCTGGTGGACACGAGTATTCATTGAGTATTAACAATCATTTTGATGGCGAGATTAAGCGCCGTAATAAAACTGCCGACCTCGGCTTTCCCCTGACCCGCTAGTTCTAGCGCGGTTCCATGGTCAACCGAAGTGCGGATAAAAGGTAAGCCTAGCGTGATATTGACTGCGCGGCCAAAGCCCTGGTACTTAAGGACTGGCAAGCCTTGATCGTGGTACATCGCCAGAACTGCATCGGCATTATCGAGATACTTAGGCTGAAACAGGGTATCTGCCGGTAGTGGGCCAGAAAGATTCATCCCTTGAGCGCGCATTTCATTCAGTACTGGAATGATGGTGTCAATTTCTTCGGTACCCATGTGACCACCTTCCCCGGCATGGGGGTTGAGGCCACAAACCAGCACGTGCGGCTGTACGATACCAAACTTGGTTTGCAGGTCATGATACAGGATGGTGATTATCTGGCGTAATAAATCTGGCGTTATTGCATCACTAATGGCTTTTAGCGGCAGATGTGTTGTCGCCAGAGCCACACGTAGCTCTTCGGTCGCCAGCATCATCACCACTTTTTCACTGTGCGATCGCTCTTCGAAAAATTCGGTATGCCCGATAAACGGAATGCCAGCATCGTTGATGATGCCTTTGTGCACCGGCCCGGTAATCAGTGCCGCAAATTCGCCGTTAATGCAGCCGTCACAGGAACGAGCCAACATCTCTACCACGTACTCACTGTTTCTCACATCCAACTGCCCAGGGATGACTGGAGCGCGTAATTCGATGGGGAGCACGGTCAGGGTTCCGGCAACATGCGGAGTTGCAGGTGTGCCTGGTTGGTAAGTTTTGAGTTGTAGAGGAAGGCCGAGGAGGGCTGCACGTTCCTGAAGGAGTTCAGGTGCGGCAACCGCAACCAGCTCAACAGGCCAGTCACGGTTTGCCAGTGCGATAATCAGGTCAGGACCAATCCCGGCGGGTTCGCCGGGAGTGATGACCACACGATGGATGTTAGCCATTGTCGCCTATAATTTTTACGTAAGCAGAAGCCCGTTGTTCCTGCATCCAGGTTTGTGCTTCTTCAGAGAACTTACGGTTGAACAACATACGATATGCACGATCTTTCTGTGCTGCATCAGTCTTATCAACGTTGCGTGTATCCATAAGCTGAATCAAATGCCAACCAAATGATGAGTGAACAGGTTCGCTCGTTTGGCCTTTGTTCAGTTTCATCAAGGCATCACGGAACGCCGGATCATAAATGTCTGCTGAAGCCCAACCTAAATCCCCACCCTGGTTAGCAGAGCCTGGATCGTCGGAGAACTCTTTTGCCGCTTTTTCGAAAGTGGTTTTGCCACTCTTAATATCAGCTGCAATCTGGTTCAGCTTAGCTCGCGCCTGGTCATCATTCATGATTGGCGACGACTTCAGCAAAATATGTCGGGCGTGAACTTCGGTAACAGAAATGCTCTTGCTTTGACCACGCAGGTCGTTCACTTTCAGAATATGGAAACCTACACCTGAACGAATCGGGCCGATGATATCGCCTTTTTTCGCAGTGCTTAACGCCTGTGCGAAAATAGATGGCAGCTCCTGGATTCGTCCCCAACCCATTTGACCGCCTTTCAGGGCTTGCTGGTCAGCAGAGTAGGTGATAGCCAGTTTGCCGAAATCACCACCGCTTTGCGCTTGTGAAACGATGTCACGCGCTTGTTTTTCCGCATCATCTACTTGAGTAGAGGTTGGGTTTTCAGGTAATGGAATCAGGATGTGGCTGAGGTTCAGCTCAGTGCTGCTGTCGTTCTGGCTACCCACTTGCTGTGCAAGAGCATCGACTTCTTGCGGCAGGATGGATACACGACGACGGACTTCGTTATTACGCACTTCCGAAATCGTCATCTCTTTACGGATTTGAGCACGGTAAGTGTTGTAATTAATGCCGTCATAGGCCAGACGGCTACGCATCTGATCCATGCTCATCTTGTTTTGAGCTGCGATATCAGCGATCGCCTTATCAAGCTGTTCATCTGTCACTTTGACGCCCATTTTCTGGCCCATTTGTAACAGAATTTGGTCCATGATCAGACGTTCAATAATTTGATGACGCAGCGTGTTGTCGTCAGGAAGTTGCTGCCCGGCTTGTTGGGCACCTGTCTTCACTGACTGCATCATTCCGTTAACGTCACTTTCCAGCACAACACCGTTGTTCACTACGGCTGCAACTTTGTCGACCACTTGCGGGGCCGCGAAAGAGGTATTCGCCACCAGGACGACACCGAGAAGCAGCGTTCTCAAATTCTTCATACTTTTTCCATTTACTTAGCCGCAAAGCGGATTACGTTTTACTAGTCAAAGTGAATTACATCGAGCTTTGATACGGCAGAATGTTCGAACGCAACATCTGCTGTGTGCCCAGGCCATAGTTAGAACTCAAGCCACGTAACTCGATGTTAAAGCCAATTACATTATCGTATTTGCTTTCGTCGTTTTCCCAGCCATTAATTTTACGCTCGTAACCCAAGCGAATGGCATAACAGCAAGAGTTGTACTGCACCGCCAGCATGGAGTCTGCGGTTTGTTGTGCTTTGGTGTCGTAGTAATAAGCCCCAACGACAGACCAACGATCAACAACTGGCCAACTTGCTGTCATCCCAACCTGCGAGATGCCGTTCTTGTATTGTGGCGCATTAACATCAATATTTGAGATTGTTGCACCAATATATTCCGGGCTTGCGTAACGGTAATTAAACTGAACCAGACGATCGTTGTCTTTGCGATATTCGATAACGCCGTTGCCGGTCGCTATGTTATCCAGACGCGTATCGTACTGTAGACCGCCACGTACACCCCAACGATCGGTCATACGCCAGTAAGTATCACCAGCCCATACAACAGAACCAGTTTCGTCACCTTTTTCACTGTTGATCGTCTCGTCACCGGTACGAGACGGAGTGAAGTAGTAGATTTGACCCACAGAAACGTTAAAACGTTCAACTGCGGCATCATCATAAATACGGGTGGTAATACCGGTTGTGACCTGATTGGCGGAGGCGATACGGTCAAGCCCACCATAGCTACGGTCACGGAATAAGCCGTTGTAGTCAGACTGCAGCAGAGATGAGTCGTAGTTATTGATGTTGCTCTGATCGCGATACGGCACATACAAATATTGTACACGCGGCTCCAGCGTTTGTTCCCAGCCCAGGGCTGAGTCCATGGCGCGGTCGAAAATCAGCTTACCATCCATTTTGAACTGCGGCAGAACACGGTTAACAGTCTCATCCAGTTGATTATCAGCGTGAGCAGCGTTGTAGGAATCCAGATTGGTCTGCTGATAGTGCGTTGCCATCACTTTGGCTTCAGTATTCAGACTTGCCCAGCCGTTAGACACTGGCAGACTAATGACTGGCTCAATATGCAGACGAGTCGCTTCGGGCTGGCTGTCATTTACGTTAGTAAAATGAACGGCTTGACCGTAAATACGCGTATCAAATGGCCCAACATCATTTTGGTAGTAATTCATATCCAGTTGCGGTTGTGCACTGTAAGAGCTAGTGCCGCTATTCAACTGGGAACCAAAGACCTGAAACTGTTTTGTTGACAGCGTTGCATCAAAGTTTTCAACGGCATAACCGACACTGAATTTTTGCGTTGCGTAACCGTCGGTGCTGGAACCGTATTGCGAACTAAAGTCGGTGAAGTAGGTTGGATCGCTGACTTTGGTGTAGTCAACATTAAAACGCCACACCTGATCTACCACCCCACCGTGGTTCCAGTAGAACAACCAGCGTCGCTCGTCCTGGTCTGGGTTAGCAGCCGTGTTGTCTTTATATTCTTTATCAGAAAGCATGTAATCGAATTCAATGATACCTGCCCCAGCTTTGGTCAGATAACGGAATTCGTTCTGCCACTGCATGCCACGCTCTTCCATATAGTGCGGAGTAATGGTGGCATCAAAGTTGGGTGCAATGTTCCAGTAATACGGCAGAGTGAACTCAAGACCGCTATTGCTACTGTATTTCGCATTTGGGAGCAGGAAACCGGAACGGCGTTTATCACCGATTGGCAACTGTAAATATGGGCTGTAAAATATCGGAACCGGACCCACCTTAAAGCGGGCATTCCAGATTTCCGCGACTTCTTCTTCGCGGTCCTGAATCACTTCGCTACCTACCACGCTCCAGGTATTAGAACCTGGCAAACAGGAAGTAAAGGTGCCATTTTCCAGAATGGTGTAGCGATTATTACCGCGCTGCTTCATCAGGTCGGCAGTACCACGACCCTGGCGGTCTACCATTTGATAGTCGCCTTCCCAGACATTGGTATCTTTGGTATTCAGGTTTGACCAGGCTTTTGGCCCTTTAAGAATGACCTGATTATCGTCGTAGTAGACGTTGCCAACGGCATCAACAGTACGAACGGGGTCAGGTTGACCCTCAACTTGTTTCTGATGCAGTAGAACTTCGTCAGATTGCAGGCGGCTATTGCCTTGCTGTATATCCACATTGCCACTAAATACCGCATCGTCAGGATAATTTCCTTTTGCGTGATCGGCATTTATAGTGACAGGCAGGTTGTTGGTGTCCCCTTCAACCAAAGGGCGGTTGTAACTTGGGACGCCAAGCATACATTGCGACGCGAGATCGGCCGCCATGCCTTGTTGGCTATACAGCGCTGCGCCAATCAAGGTGGCCAGCAAGGTGGGAATACGTTTTTTCATACGTGTTATTCGTTGTTCCGTCATCAATGGCTTATACCCATCATCATTCAAGATGCAGAGGCGTTGGCGGCACTTAGTTATTTGACTCATCATGAGCCTCACCCTTTTGGGGCCGCTCTAAGCAGCGTCCAAATCTGCTCTGAACAGATTTGGTGGTTCCTGTCATTGGGTTAACTTAATGACGGGATATTTTCTCAATTGCCGCTTTGCTTCATATTGAATGCTATAGGGTATAGCGTCGGCAAACGGTCAGAGACTAACTTACTCATCACTACAGCGCTAGTGTTAATCCTGCCCGCTCAATAGTCTGCCGTTAGGCACTACTATCAATGACGGGTATGATAAAGCAAATTCTAGCCGACGACATGACGATTTGGGGAGTATATGCAGTATTGGGGAAAAGTACTCGGTGTCGCAATAGCACTTATTATGGGTGGTGGCTTCTGGGGTGTGGTTATAGGGTTGCTGATCGGTCATGCCATTGACAAGGTGCGCAGCCGCCGTCAGTCCTGGTTTTCTAACCAACAACAGCGCCAGTCATTGTTCTTTAGCACCACATTTGAAGTGATGGGCCACCTGACTAAGTCAAAAGGGCGCGTCACGGAAGCGGATATCCAGATAGCCTCACTATTAATGGATCGTATGCAGTTACACGGTGATGCGCGAAGTGCGGCACAGCATGCGTTCCGGGTGGGTAAAGAAAATGGCTACCCGCTGCGTGAAAAAATGCGTCAGCTACGCAGCGTATGTTTCGGGCGTTTTGACCTAATTCGGATGTTTCTTGAAATTCAAATTCAGGCGGCATTTGCTGACGGCTCTCTGCACCCTAACGAACGGGAAGTACTGTACGTTATCGCCGAAGAACTCGGCATTTCACGGATGCAGTTCGACCAGTTCTTACGCATGATGGAAGGCGGGCAGCAATTCGGTGGTGGTTACAACCAATCGCAAGGTGGTTTCCAGCAACAACGTGGGCCAACGCTTGAAGATGCATGCAACGTATTGGGCGTCAAAAGTAGCGATGATGCCACTATCATTAAGCGCGCATACCGCAAATTAATGAGTGAACACCATCCCGACAAACTGGTCGCCAAAGGCTTGCCGCCAGAAATGATGGAGATGGCCAAACAGAAAGCGCAGGAAATTCAGAAAGCGTACGATCTGATCAAGACGGCAAAAGGGTTTAAGTAATAGAAGAGACCCTCACCCCGGCCCTCTCCCTCAGGGAGAGGGAGAAAACCGGACAATTCCCTCTCCTGTAGGAGAGGGTTAGGATGAGGGGATTTAGAAGTCAGCCGGAGCACGGAACGTCATCGGCGTGCCATATTCAGGGTGAGTGATAGTCAGCATTTCCGCATGGAGCTGCAAACGCGGCGCCATCGCTAGCGCTTCAGGTGACGCGTAAAAACGATCGCCCAGAATCGGGTGTCCCATTGCAAGCATATGGACGCGTAACTGATGCGAACGCCCGGTGATCGGTTTTAGCAGCACACGCGCGGTATTATCCGCCGCATACTCCAGCACCTGATATTCCGTCTGTGCCGCTTTGCCGGTTTCATAACACACTTTCTGTTTAGGCCTGTTTGGCCAGTCACAAATCAGCGGTAAATCTACCAGCCCCTCTTCCGGCTGAGGATGACCCCAAACCCGTGCCACATACTGCTTCTTCGGCTCACGTTCACGGAACTGTCGCTTCAGCTCACGCTCAGCCGCTTTAGTCAGCGCAACGGCAATCACGCCGCTGGTGGCCATATCCAGGCGATGCACTGATTCCGCCAACGGGAAGTCGCGCTGAATGCGCGTCATCACGCTATCTTTGTGCTCATCCAGACGGCCCGGTACAGACAACAAGCCCGAAGGCTTGTTGACGACCATGATGTGGTCATCTTGATAAAGGATGACCAGCCAGGGATCGATGGGCGGGTTATAGGGTTCCATAATCATTTACTCTACATCCTTCAAGCTGCAGCGGCGTTGGCTGCTTTCGCCCACCCCAGTCACTTACTTTAGTAAGCTCTTGGGGATGTTCTCTCTTGCCGCCTTGCTGCAACTCGAATGATTTGAGTAAAGCGGTGTGCAAACTACTGATGTGTCACGACGATCAGACGCAATGCATCCAGGCGCCAGTTGGCTTGCGCAAGGCTTTCCAACACTTGCTGACGGTTGCTCTCGATAGCTTCAAGTTCATCGTCACGAATGTTTGGGTTGACCGCTTTCAGCGCTTCCAGACGGGAAAGCTCGGAACTCAGCTTCTCATCAGCTTCTTCACGAGCCGCTTTGATCAACACTTGTGCTGCGGCTTCCACTTTCT
Source organism: Buttiauxella sp. S19-1 (assembly GCF_022134725.1). Taxonomy (NCBI): domain Bacteria; kingdom Pseudomonadati; phylum Pseudomonadota; class Gammaproteobacteria; order Enterobacterales; family Enterobacteriaceae; genus Buttiauxella; species Buttiauxella sp. S19-1. Next base: position 10,996 of record NZ_JAHWLU010000040.1, on the reverse strand, counting down.
CTTCTGCCAATTGCAAAATAGCGTGGACATCTTGCTGCACCGCATTCACCAGCTTACTGCCGGTATGGCGATTCACCGTGCTGAGCTGGCGGTTGAAGCTTTCGAACTCCACTTGAGCGGCAAGGTTGGTGCCATTTTTGTCCACCAACATACGCACTGGCGTTGGCGGCAGGAAGCGGTTGAGCTGCAATTGTTTCGGCGCTTTTGCCTCAACAACATAAATCAGCTCCAGCAGCAACGTGCCGACTGGCAACGCTTTGTTTTTCAACAAAGACAACGCACAGCTACCGGTGTCGCCAGACAGAATCAGATCCAGGCCGTTGCGGATGATCGGGTGTTCCCAGGTGACGAACTGTGCGTCTTCGCGAGACAACGCCACATCACGCTCAAACGTAATGGTGCAACCGTCTTCCGGAAGACCTGGGAAATCAGGCACCAGCATATGATCACCAGGGGTCAGCACCACCATGTTGTCGCCGCGGTCATCCTGATTAATGCCGACGATGTCGAACAAGTTCAGGGCAAAACTCACCAGGTTGGTGTCGTTATCCTGCTCCGAAATGGACTCAGCCAACGCTTGTGATTTCTCACCGCCGTTGGAGTGAATTTCCAGCAGACGGTCACGGCCCTGCTCAAGCTGAATCTTCAGCGCATCATGCTGCTCACGGCATTGCTTAATCAGCGCATCGAAACCGTCGGTATTTTCCGGTGCTGCAAGATACTCAATCAGTTGCGGATACACGCTGTCGTAAATTGTGCGGCCAGTTGGGCAAGTATGTTCGAAAGCATCCAGGCCTTCATGGAACCACTTCACCAGTACGGATTGCGCGGTTTTCTCAAGATAAGGAACGTGGATCTGGATATCGTGCGCCTGGCCGATACGGTCCAGACGGCCAATACGCTGTTCCAGCAGATCCGGGTTAAACGGCAGATCGAACATCACCAGTTGGCTGGCGAACTGGAAGTTACGACCTTCGGAACCAATTTCGGAACACAACAGCACCTGAGCGCCAGTATCTTCTTCGGCAAACCATGCGGCTGCACGGTCACGCTCGATGATGGACATGCCTTCATGGAACACGGCGGCACGGATACCTTCGCGTTCACGCAGAACTTGTTCAAGTTGCAATGCTGTCGCGGCTTTGGCACAAATCACCAGCACCTTCTGAGAACGGTGGCTGGTCAGGTAACCCATCAGCCATTCAACACGCGGATCGAAGTTCCACCACGTGCCGCTATCGCCTTCAAATTCCTGATAAATCTGCTCCGGGTAGAGCATGTCGCGAGCGCGTTCTTCCACAGATTTACGCGCCGCCATAATGCCGGACACTTTAATCGCGGTTTGATACTGCATCGGCAGCGGCAAACGAATGGTATGCAGTTCGCGTTTCGGGAAACCTTTCACGCCATTACGGGTGTTACGGAACAACACACGGCTGGTGCCATGGCGGTCCATCAGCATGGAGATCAGCTCCTGGCGAGCCGCATCGCTACCTTCACGGTTACTGTTCGCGGTTTGCAGCAGCGGTTCAATATCCTGCTCGCCAATCAACTCACTCAACATATTGAGCTGATCGTTAGTCAGATGGTTACCCGCCAGCAGCAGTGCAACGGCATCAGCTACCGGGCGATAATGCTGCTGTTCTTCAACAAATTGCTCGAAATCGTGGAAACGGCTCGGGTCCAGCAAACGCAGACGCGCGAAGTGGCTTTCCATACCCAGCTGTTCCGGCGTTGCGGTTAACAGCAAGATACCCGGAACATGTTCAGCGAGCTGTTCTATCGCCTGGTATTCACGGCTTGGTGCCTTCTCGCTCCACACCAAATGGTGGGCTTCATCGACCACCATCAAATCCCATTCAGCTTCACAAAGGTGCTCAAGACGTTGCTTACTGCGGCGCACAAAATCCAGCGAACAGATAACCAGTTGTTCTGTTTCGAATGGGTTATCGCTGTCGTGCTGGGCTTCGGCATAACGCTCGTCATCAAAGAGAGCAAAACGCAGGTTAAAGCGGCGGAGCATTTCAACCAGCCATTGGTGTTGCAGGGTTTCCGGCACCACAATCAATACGCGCTCAGCACTGCCAGCCAGCAGTTGCTGGTGGAGAATCATCCCGGCTTCGATGGTTTTACCCAAACCTACTTCATCAGCCAGTAATACGCGCGGTGCATGGCGACGGCCAACATCGTGGGCGATGTTCAACTGGTGTGGAATCAGACTGGTGCGCATACCGCGCAGCCCGCTCCATGGTTGGCGATACTGTTCGCTTTGGTAGACGCGGGAACGGTAACGCAGAGCGAAACGATCCATCCTGTCAATTTGCCCGGCAAAAAGACGGTCTTGCGGCTTACTGAACACCAGTTTGCTGTCGAGGAAAACCTCACGCAGCATCGTACCGGTTTCTTCAGTGTCCAGACGCGTACCAATGTAGGCTAGTAAGCCGTTTTCTTCTTTAACTTCATCAACTTTTAGTTGCCAGCCTTCATGGCTGGTAATGGTGTCGCCTGGGTTAAACATCACACGGGTGATAGGCGAGTCATTTCTGGCATACAGGCGATTTTCACCGGTGGCAGGGTAGAGCAAGGTAACCATCCGTGGGTCTAAAGCGACCACAGTTCCCAGTCCCAGTTCGCTTTCGGTGTCGCTGATCCAACGTTGACCAAGTGTAAAAGGCATAAGATTTCGGCTCTATTATCAGTTACTAAGATTTGCAGGCAATAGCATAACGACCGCACAGAAAAGGGAGCGGTTGTCTAAAAGTAGATTTAAGGGTGCTTCAGGAGGGCGCTATGGTACTGGAAGGGAGCGCATTCGTCACCGTCAAAATAGCCCTAATTGCCCTGTCATCAGTGTAGCAAAGTCATCTTCAAGGAAAGGTAAAATTCCTTCGGCCACCGGTTGGAGTTGGCGAGTCAGGTAATGATCATAGTCCAGAGGGGATTGCTGGTAATCCACTGGCTCAGGGCCGTTAGTGGTGATCACGTACTTGATAGTCCCACGGTTCTGATACTGTGGCGCGCGGCCAAGCCGTTGATTATGCTCATCTGCGAGGCGTGCAGCCCGCACATGCGGCGGTACATTTTTTTGATATTCACTTAGCGGACGACGCAGGCGTTTACGGTAAATCAATTGGTCATCCAGCTCACCCGCCATCAAACTGGCAATAGTTTCGCGGATATAATCCTGATACGGTTCGTTACGGAAAATTCGTAAATAAAGGGTTTTCTGGAATGCCTGCGCCAGTGGCGTCCAGTCAGTGCGTACAGTTTCCAGCCCTTTAAACACCATGCGTTGCCGATCATTTTCCTGAATCATCCCGGCATAGCGCTTTTTGGAGCCTTCAACGGTACCGCGAATCGTCGGCATTAAGAAGCGGCAAAAATGCGACTCAAATTCCAGTTCAAGCTTACTGTCTACCTGCTGCGTTTCTTGCAGATGCGCTTTCCACCACACATTGACATGCTCAACCAATTCGTTGCCGATACGCACAGCATCATCTTCTGAATGTGCTTTTTTTAGCCACACGAAAGTGGAATCTGTATCACCGTAAATCACGTCATAACCCAGAGATTCGATCAACGCCTTGGTTTGCAACATGATCTGATGCCCACGCATGGTGATCGACGAGGCCAGACGAGGATCAAAGAAACGGCAGGCACTGGTGCCTAACACGCCATAAAAAGCATTCATGATAATTTTCAGCGCTTGCGATAACGGCTTATTGCCATGACGTTTTGCCTCGTCACGGCCTGACCAGATTTGCCCGACGATGTCCGGCAGGCAATGCTTCGTTCTGGAAAAATGTGCCCCCAAAAAGCCGTCAACGGAATGCTCAGGTTCCGGGTGCGCCATACCTTCAACCAGGCCAACAGGATCGATAAGAAAAGTGCGAATAATCGACGGGTAAAGACTTTTGTAATCCAGTACTAATACCGAGTCGTAAAGACCCGGACGAGAGTCCATCACATAACCGCCGGGGCTCGCTTGCGGTGGCACTTCGCCAAGATTTGGGGCAACGTAACCGGCGCGGTGCATCCGTGGTATATAAAGATGACCAAACGCGGCGACGGACCCGCCATGCCGGTCGAGCGGCAAACCGTTAACGGTTGCCCGCTCGAGTAAAAATGGCATCAGTTCCGTTTTGTGAAAAATCCGCGTCACCAGTTCACAATCCTTCAGATTGTATTTCGCCAGTGCCGGCTTATCTTCGGCAAAACGGCGGTCAATTTCGTCCATTCGTTGCCACGGGTTATCAATCGCTTTGCCTTCGCCGAGCAGTTCGCGGGAAACGGTCTCCAGGGAGAACGATGAGAAATTCCAGAAGGCAGATCGCAGCGCTTCGATACCATCGATAATCACCCGTCCGGCGGCTTGTGCGAAAAACACACCTTGCTTGAAGCCATGCTCTCGCCATTCCAGCAAACTGTTCTCACGCCCAAGACGCAGCGGGACTTGATAGCGATCCGCCATTTTTTGCAATACACGCAAATCAAACTGCACGACATTCCAGCCGATCAGCACATCGGGATCGTGCTGTGCAAACCAGTTATTAAGCTTTTCAATCAGCAGCGGGCGGCTGGCGACATATTCCAGCGTAAAATCGAGCCCGCTGGCGTCACCATTTTCCGGACCAAGCATGTACACAACGCGCTGCCCGCACCCTTCAAGGCCGATGCAATACAGCTCGCCATGACGATTGGTTTCGATATCCAGCGACACCCATTTCAGCGGTGGGCGGTAGTCCGGTGCGGGTTTCAGCTTAGTATCAACCACCAGATTATTTTGCGACTCACCGCTAAACCAGACTGGCGCGGTAATAAAACGCTCCATAAGGAAGCGCTCTGGCGGACGAATATCGGCTTCATAAACCTTGACACCGCCATCGCGCAGCAGCTTCTCGATACGCATGAGTTGGCGATGCTGGCGGGTATAAAGGCCACAGACGGGCTGACGGTGAAAGTCTGTGAGGGGCAGCGGCGTGAGCCGGTACTGGCTTTCATTTGCGAGCAAGCGCATGGCTTCAGACTGTTGCGACTGAGGAATAAACGCGACCGATTCCTGGCGCGGCAGACGCACCTTAACCGGACCATCGTCTGTTGCCAGCCAAAAATCAACTTCAGTACCGAGCGGTGTATCTCGCCAATGTCGCGTTAGCAAAAAACCAGAGCGGGCTTGTGACACGCTGCATTCTCATCAAGAAAAAGTGGTCTGATTATAGACCACTTTAAGCAGGATTACTGATTTTATGTACAGCGGTTTACTGCCCGTAATAAGCCTTCGCGCCATGTTTACGCAAATAATGTTTATCGAGCAGCGTTTGCTGCATATCGGGTAATTCTGGTGCGAGTTGGCGGCAAAATATGCCCATATACGCCACTTCTTCCAGAACGATTGCGTTATGCACCGCATCAACCGGATCTTTGCCCCAGGCGAATGGGCCGTGGGAATGCACCAGCACGCCAGGCATTTGTGCGGCGTCGATTCCACGTTCGGCAAAGGTTTTTACGATCACTTCGCCGGTTTGCCACTCGTAATCACCATTGATCTCTTCATCAGTCATTTTGCGGGTGCAAGGAATGGTGCCGTAGAAGTAATCCGCGTGAGTGGTGCCGGTAGCGGGGATTGATTGCCCAGCCTGCGCCCAAATGGTCGCGTGGCGTGAATGGGTGTGGACAATACCGCCGATGTGCGGAAATTGCAGGTACAGCAAACGGTGAGTCGGGGTGTCGGAAGACGGTTTTTTATTCCCTTCAATCACTTCACCGGTTTCGAGGCTCACCACTACCATATCTTCGGCGGTCATGATGCTGTAATCAACGCCGGAAGGTTTGATCACCAGCACGCCGCGTTCACGATCGACTGCGCTGACATTACCCCAGGTCAGCGTCACCAGATTATGTTTAGGTAGCGCGAGATTAGCTTCAAGTACCTGGCGTTTGAGTTGTTCTAACATATCGTTCTCCGGGATTTCCCCTCACCCTAACCCTCTCCCCAGGGAGAGGGGACTTTCTTTCCTCCCTCGCCCCTTTGGGGAGAGGGCCGGGGTGAGGGGCAAAACGCCTTAGCGTTTGAAGCTGTAATAAACCTCGTTCCAGCGCAGCGAATCTTTAAACGCAGGCAGGCGAGTGTCGTTATCAATCACCGTCAGCTCAACGCCATGCAGTTCGCTGAACAGGCGCATATCGTCAAGCGTCAGAGACTGGCTGAACACCGTGTGGTGCGCGCCGCCTGCCAGGATCCACGCTTCAGAAGCGGTTGGCAGATCCGGTTGGGCTTTCCACAGCGCGTTGGCGACCGGCAGTTTCGGCAACTGATGCGGTGCTTCAACGGTATCAACACAGTTCACTAGCAGGCGGAAACGATCGCCGAGATCGATAAGGCTGGCGTTCAGCGCCGGGCCAGTTTTTGTGGAGAAGATCAGACGCGCAGGATCTTCTTTGCCACCGATCCCTAAGTGCTGCACATCAAGAATCGGTTTTTCTGCAATGGCGATCGACGGGCAAACTTCCAGCATGTGGGAGCCGAGCACCATATCGTTGCCATTTTCGAAGTGATAGGTGTAGTCCTCCATGAAAGAGGTGCCGCCTTCCAGACCCGTCGACATCACTTTCATGATGCGCAGCAGGGCTGCGGTTTTCCAGTCGCCTTCGCCCGCAAAGCCGTAGCCTTGCTGCATCAGGCGTTGCACTGCCAGACCTGGAAGCTGTTTCAGGCCGTGCAGGTCTTCAAAGGTGGTGGTAAAGGCGCTAAATCCGCCTTGTACGAGGAACTGTTTCATCCCCAATTCGATGCGTGCAGCATCAATCACATTCTGGCGTTTGTTGCCGTTGATTTGTGCAGCGGTGCTCAGGCGGTAGCTGCTTTCGTACTCATCGACTAATGCGTTAACGTCACCGTCGCTGACGGCATTCACCACTTGCACCAGGTCGCCCACTGCATAAGTGTTCACCGCGAAACCAAACTTCATCTGCGCTGCTACTTTGTCGCCGTCAGTGACGGCAACTTCACGCATATTGTCGCCGAAACGCACCACTTTGAGTTGGCGAGTATCTTGTTTAGACACTGCCTGGCGCATCCACGAACCAATGCGTTGATGGGCTTGCGGATCCTGCCAGTGGCCGGTTACCACGGTGTGTTGCTGGCGCATACGAGCGCCGATAAAACCGAACTCGCGGCCGCCGTGCGCGGTCTGGTTCAGGTTCATAAAGTCCATATCAATGCTGCCCCATGGGATCTGCGCATTGAACTGGGTGTGGAATTGCAGCAGCGGCTTGGTGAGAATGCTCAGGCCATTGATCCACATTTTGGCAGGCGAGAAGGTATGCAGCCACACCACCATGCCCGCGCATTTATCGCTGTAACTCGCATCGCGGCAGATAGCGGTAATTTCGTCAGGCGTGGTTCCCAAAGGTTTCAGCACCAGTTTGCATGGCAGTTTGGCTTCTTTATTGAGTGCATTCACCACTTGCTCGGCGTGTTGATTCACCTGACGCAACGTTTCCGCGCCGTAAAGATGCTGGCTACCAATTACAAACCACACTTCATATTGTTCAAAAATGTTCATCGTTATGTCCTTAATGGGTCACTGTGGCCTGGGCTGCGGGAGTCACCGCTGCGGGGGCTGAAGGGAGATAATGTTGTTCGGCGCTAACAGCCCACTGCTGATAACGGCGGTAAAGTTGTTCAAAGCGTTCGGCGCGTTGCGGGATAGGCTGCAAGGTGTTTTCGATTTGGCTGGCCATCGCTTGTTGCGCGGTGGAAATATCCTGGTGAACGCCTGCGGCAACGGCGGCAAAAATGGCCGCGCCTAATGCACAACACTGATCCGAAGCGACGATCTGCAATGGGCGATTCAGCACGTCACAGCACACCTGCATGATCACGGGGGATTTACGGGCGATCCCGCCAAGCGCCATCACGTTGGTGACCGGGATCCCTTGTTCGGTGAAACACTCCATGATCGCGCGGGCACCAAATGCGGTAGCGGCAATCAGCCCGCCGAACAGCGCTGGCGCATCGGTGGCAAGGTTCAAATCGGTAATTACGCCTTTCAGACGCTGATTGGCATTTGGGGTGCGGCGGCCATTAAACCAGTCGAGCACCACTGGCAGATGTTCAAGTGAAGGGTTTTTCGCCCAGGCTTCCGTCAGTGCGGGCAGCAATTGCTTCTTGCTGGCATTAATTTGTTCACGCAGTTCAGGGTGCTGTTGCGCCAGTTGTTCCAGCGGCCAACCCAGTACGCGTCCAAACCAGGCGTAGATATCACCAAATGCCGATTGCCCGGCTTCTAGACCAATAAAATCGGGCACCACGCTGCCGTCGACTTGCCCACAAATTCCTTTCACTGCGCGCTCGCCAACGGTCGGTTTGTCGGCAATCAAAATGTCGCAAGTCGAGGTGCCAATCACTTTCACCAGCGTGTTGGGCTGTGCACCCGCGCCAACGGCACCCATATGGCAGTCAAACGCACCACCGGAAATCACCACGTTTTGTGGCAGGCCAAGACGCTCAGACCATTCAGAGCAAAGCGTGCCGACCGGAATATCCGCAGTCCAGGTTTCGCTGAACATCGGGTAATCCAGATTCTGGTTAATCAACGGATCTAATTCATCAAAGAAACTGGCCGGAGGCAGGCCACCCCAGCTTTCATGCCACAAAGATTTATGCCCGGCACTACAGCGGCCACGGCGAATATCTTGCGGGCGAGTAGTGCCGGAAAGCAGCGCCGGAACCCAGTCACACAGTTCAATCCACGACACCGCAGCCTGTGCCACTTTTGGGTCAGCGCGGGTGACGTGCAGGATTTTTGCCCAGAACCATTCGCTGGAATAAATACCGCCGATGTAACGGGAATAGTCATTTTTCCCAGGCTGGTGGCATAAGTGAGTAATCGCTTCGGCTTCTTCAACGGCAGTGTGGTCTTTCCACAGCACAAACATGGCGTTGGGGTTGTCGGCAAACTCTGGCGTCAGCGCCAGAACATGGCCGTTAGCATCAATCGGCGCGGGAGTTGAGCCGGTGCTGTCGACGCCAATGCCACAAACTCGGGCGCGTTGTTCAGCGGTCAGTTCTGCGAGAACGGTTTTTACCGCCTGCTCCATGGATTCAATGTAATCCCGTGGATGGTGGCGAAATTGGTTATTGGTGGCATCGCAATATTGGCTTTCTTGCCAGCGCGGATACCATTCCACGCTTGTCGCCAGTTCGGCACCGCTTTCACAATCTACGGCTAAAGCGCGAACTGAATCACTGCCAAAATCGAGGCCCAGCGCAATCGACATTTTTTAACTCCCTGACCTGGTTATCTATGCAAATGACATTAGTTTTTATGCCGGAAAACAGTCAGGTCGTATTCGCTGAAGTTATGGAGAAATGTGCTGTGCCGTTGAGAAGTGTGACGCCCCGCAAATAATCGATGTGGACATTTCTGCTACTTTTATAAACACTTTGGTTATCTTCACAAAAGCCCTCGATTGCCAGGTAAAAAGCACCGGTTCAGGTAAGTTGCGGCTTTATGATGAAAATCTGACGGTTTACGGTTCAGACAGTGTTGTCCTGGCAAGGAATAGCACGGATATGGACAAATTGTTTCTGTGACTCAATTGAAAAGTGAGCTTATTGATGCCTGAATTGCAAAATGATCCCTTGTTGCCGGGGTACTCTTTTAACGCCCACTTAGTCGCCGGATTAACGCCGATAGAAGCTGAAGGGCCTTTGGATTTTTTCATCGACCGGCCATTAGGAATGAAAGGTTACATCCTGAATTTAACGGTGCGGGGTGAAGGGGTTATCAATAACCAGGGGAAAAACTATGTCTGCCGCCCTGGGGATATTCTGCTGTTTCCACCGGGGGAAGTGCACCACTATGGCCGCGCACCGGACAGCAAAGAGTGGTATCACCAGTGGGTTTACTTCCGCCCACGGGCTTATTGGCAGGAGTGGTTAAACTGGGATCCTATCTTCGCACACACCGGTTTTTTCCGCCCGGATGACGCCCACCAACAAAGTTTTTCCCAGTTGTTTGGGCAAATTATTGAAGCCGGACAGGCGGAAGGGCGCTATGCCGAATTGCTGGCGATTAACCTGTTAGAGCAACTACTGTTACGGCGCATGGAAGTGCTGAACGCATCACTCAATCCGCCGCTGGATAACCGCGTCCGCGATGCTTGCCAGTACATCAGCGACCATCTGGCCGATCACCATTTTGATATTGCCAGCGTTGCGCAGCACGTCTGTTTGTCGCCGTCACGCTTGTCGCATTTGTTCCGCCAGCAACTGGGTGTCAGTGTGTTGAGCTGGCGTGAGGATCAACGCATTCTTCAGGCCAAATTGTTGCTGAGCACCACTCGTATGCCAATTGCCAGCGTAGGGCGTAATGTCGGTTTTGAAGATCAGCTCTATTTTTCGCGCGTCTTTAAGAAATGTACGGGTGCCAGCCCGAGTGAGTTTCGTGCAGGATGTGAATGATTACTATAATTGGGTCAAACAAAACTTGGCTTGACGCCTCTCATCACACTCAGGAGAATCGCCAACTCGTTACTTGACGGATGATTTATGGAAGCTTTGCTGGAACACTTTATTACTCAGTCAGTGGCATATTCGCTTTTTGCGGTGATGCTGGTGGCCTTCCTGGAATCACTGGCGCTGGTCGGACTTATCCTGCCGGGTACCGTAATGATGGCAGGCTTGGGTGCGCTAATTGGCGGCGGCCAGGTCGGTTTCTATAACGCCTGGGCTGCGGGGGTTGTCGGTTGCCTGTTGGGGGACTGGATTTCGTTTTGGCTGGGTGGGCGTTTCAAAGCGCCGTTGCATCGCTGGTCGTTTATGAAAAAGAACAAGGCGCTGCTGGATAAAACCGAACATGCGCTGCATCAGCACAGCATGTTTACCATCCTGGTTGGCCGCTTTGTTGGCCCGACGCGCCCGCTGGTACCCATGGTGGCGGGCATGTTAGACCTGCCGGTTTCTAAATTTATCGTGCCGAATATTATTGGC
>NZ_JAHWLU010000039.1:0-38912 GCF_022134725.1 Buttiauxella sp. S19-1 | reverse complement strand
GCCGCGATAAGGCTGGTGAATTCATCTAAATCGCGAAACCTCACCTCCATTAAATTTAACGACAACCTGGTTTGGCGGCAAGACTGGGGCGGGTATGGTCTATCGGCTGAAACAGGGCAAGTCGTCCAGAGTGTCAAAACAAACGTTGATGGGATGTTCTTTGGTAGCCTGGAATCCAGATGGGGACTCGCGCCGTCAGAAGGTTCAGCTTACCTGGCTAACCCCATTTTTATCATCAATCTGGATAGCGGATTACCTTATCTGAAATTCGACAAACCCGTGTCCCACGTAGCGCGCACGGCTCACGGAAGATTATTGGCCCTGGATACCACTGTTCTTGAGATGAAAAGCGGGACGATTATTGCACAACTGGTTCCTGATACAGGTTACACCGTTGCTGCAAGCGCCTTTAGCTGGAAAGGCGACAAATTGTGGGTCTATTTAAAAAATAACGACGGCGTTGAAAAAGTGATGATCTGGGATGTACCGGAATCATTGCGTGATGCCGCTTTGGGCAAGTCCTATCCCGATCAAGCGAATCTGGATACTTCCGCCGGACAGTGGCGCTAAAAAGTACCGGGCTTCTTTATTCTCAACGGCTTCGGGTATACCGTGTGGGGCATGAGAAACAAAATAAGAGGATTGATTATGAAAGCTGTGGTTCTTGAACAAGTTGACGGCCAGACGCAAGCCGAAGTGAAGCAAATTGCCGTTCCAGCTGAGGAGTTGGGAAATGTGCTGGTCGACGTCGATTGGTCAAGCCTGAACTATAAAGACGCGCTGGCAATCACCGGTAAAGGCAAAATCATCCGCAACTTCCCGATGGTGCCAGGCATTGATTTCGCAGGCCGCGTAGCGAGCAGCAGCGACAGCGCGTTTAGCGCAGGGCAAGAAGTGGTGTTGACTGGCTGGGGAGTGGGCGAAAACCATTGGGGCGGCCTTGCCGAGCAAGCTCGTGTGAAATCTGAATGGCTGGTTCCGTTGCCTGCAGGCTTAACCGCACGCAAAGCGATGATCGTCGGCACCGCAGGCTTCACCGCCATGTTGTGCGTCATGGCGCTGGAAGAAGCCGGCATTACACCGCAAAGCGGTGAAGTGGTAGTAACCGGTGCCAGTGGTGGCGTGGGCAGCACTGCCATCGCCCTGCTCCACGCGCTGGGTTATCAGGTTGTGGCAGTTTCTGGCCGTGAATCGACCCATGATTATTTGCGCCAGTTGGGCGCCAGCCGCATTCTGCCGCGCAGCGAATTTGCAGAAACTCGCCCGCTGGAAAAACAAGTGTGGGCTGGTGCGGTCGATACCGTGGGCGGGAATGTGCTCTCTAAATTGCTGGCGCAGATGAACTACTCTGGTTGTGTCGCTGCCTGTGGCCTGGCGGGCGGGTTCGCGCTGCCAACTACGGTGATGCCATTTATTCTGCGTAACGTGCGCCTGCAAGGTGTGGATTCAGTGAGCGCACCAATTGAGCGCCGAATTGCTGCGTGGGAGCGCCTGGCGAAGTTGCTGCCGGAGAGTTTCTATGAGATGGCGACGACGGAAATCAGCCTGGAGCAAGCGCCTGCTGTGGCTGAGAGCTTTATGAACAATGAGATTCAGGGCCGCACGTTAGTTAAGGTGAAGTAAGCTCTCGCCTCTTTCGCAAACTATCTCAATATTTATAAAAATTGAGATAGTTTGTTGTAGTTATCCCCCTCCACGACTAATCTATCTCAATAATATTAAAAATTGAGATAGATTGATGAAGCACCCTCCAGGCTTAATTCCATTTTCCGCATTCACTGGTGCGCAATTAGAAACCCACCAGCAATACAGCCGTATTCTGGACAATAAAGGCCGTTATTTGCCCTTCGATGAATTTCGCCATCGGGTCAAACGCGGTGAGGATCTGGAGCTAGCCTGGACGCTGACGCGCAACGCCCGTAGCGCTGCCTTACAACCCGTCAATTACCGTAATGAAGCCGGGGAACAAGCAGGGTTCAATATCACGCCACTTATCTCAGAAGTGTGTGAACTGGCGGACAAACACACCACACAAACGGCCTTAAGAGAATATCTCCAACAACTGCCTGCGGGGGGTGCCGAGTTATCGCCATTACAGCTCGATGAATCGATAACCAGTAGCCAGCTTGAAGGGGCCAATACCACGACACTGGTTGCGCGTAATATGCTGGAAACCGGGCGTCAGCCGCGTACCGAAGATGAGCAAATGATTGCCGGGAATGCCCGTCTAATGGCTAAAATCCCCGAACATCTGGCTGAACCGCTCACCATCGAGCTTATCCGGCATTTCCATGCTGTTGGGATGAGCGGCATCAACGACGCGAAATACCAACCCGGCACGTTTCGGGACACCGATGACATTGTGATTGCGGATTACGATGGCAATATCGCCCATCAACCACCCACCGCGGCCACTATTCCCCAACGCCTGCAAGAGGTTTGCGATTTCGCCAACCATACCGACGGGCAATACATTCACCCACTCATTCGGGCGTGCATTCTGCATTTTATGCTCGCGCACGAGCATCCTTTCAGGGATGGAAATGGCCGCACCAGCCGCGCGCTATTTTACTGGTTTATGCTAAAAAATGGCTACGAAGCCTTCCGCTTTGTCTCGATAAGCCAGCTTCTGCATGCCGCGCCGGTTAAATATGCCCATAGCTACCAGTACACCGAGCATGATGGTATGGACATCACTTACTTTCTGGAGCACCAGGCAAGTACCATCAAACGGGTGACGACGAAATATCTCGATTTTATCCATGAAATTATCCGTCGCCGCGCGGCGGTTGATAGCCAACTGGCAGCCTCTGGCGCACTTTCCAGACTGCGACCGCGCCAGATAGCATTACTGAATATTATGTTGTCTGAACCTCAGAGGCTGTACACCGCCGCGGAGGTCAGCCAGCTATTGGGCGTTTCGGATGGTACCGCCCGCACCGCGTTGCGCGTTCTGGTACATGAAGGATTAGCACGACAGGTGCAGGTTAATGACCAACAGACGGCGTATATCGTGGCAAGTGGGTGACGGGGGAAATCACCCAGGCAGCACAATATTACTGTCCGCCAGCGAACCCATCTCATTGTGCATTGCGCACGCGGCATCAACCAGATGCATCGCCAGTGCCGCACCGCTGCCTTCGCCTAAACGCATGCCCATCTGCAAATATGGCTCCAGCCCTAACTTATTCATTGCGATCACTGCACCTTTTTCAGCAGACAGATGCGAAGGAATTAAGTATTCACGCACACCTGGCGCAATCTGGCAGGCCGCCAACGCTGAGGCATAAGACAAGAAGCCATCAAGAACTACCGGCAAACCCGCTGCCGCCGCGCCAAGCATTACGCCCGTCATGCCGACCAAATCAAAGCCGCCCACTTTTGCCAGCACGTCGATACCGTCTGCGGCATCAGGCTGATTCACTTTAATCGCCTGGCGCACGACGGCAATTTTGTGGTGCATTTTGTCAGACGGGAAGTTCGCCCCCATCCCCACAACGTCGTCTGGTGAACAATCCGTTAATACGCTGACCATCGCCGCCGCAGGCGTGGTGTTCGCCATGCCCAGTTCGCCGACGCCAAACAGCGTGACGCCTTCAGCGGCTTTTGCCATGGTGAGTTGCATGGTAGCCAGTAGTAAATCTTCGGCCTGTTGGCGGCTCATTGCCGGGCCTTGCGCGATGTTGCCGCTGCCACGCGCGACTTTCATATCCAGCACGCCAGGCAGTGCGTCGCTGTCGATACCGACATCAACTACATGAATCTCCGCACCGACGGTCGCGCCCAGTACGCATACGCCGGTATTTTTGCGCGTCATGTTCAACGCCTGAATCGCGGTGACAATTTGCGGGGAAATCGCCACACCTTCAGCATACACACCATGGTCGGCACACATCACGAGGATCGCTTTGCGTTTGGTGTTCAGGCCATTTTTCATGCCTGGCATTCCCGCCAGTTGCACCGCTAATGCTTCCAGGCGCCCAAGGCTCCCGAAAGGCTTTAACAGGCCATCAATGTGTTGTTGCGCGCGCGCCATGGCCTCGCTATCAAGCGGGGAAATGGTGGCCAAAAGGGAGTTCAGTGTTTGCATTTTTTTCTCTATACAACGTTATCAACATCGGGACAAAAAATGGTGGATGACGCTACGGTTTTCGTAGGTCAGATAAGCGCAGTGTCATCCGACAAATCGGTTTTCGTAGGTCGGATAAGCGCAGCGTCATCCGACAAATCGGTTTTCGTAGGTCGGATAAGCGCAGCGTCATCCGACAAATCGGTTTTCGTAGATCGGATAAGCGCAGCGTCATCCGACAAATCGGTTTTCGTAGGTCGGATAAGCGCAGCGTCATCCGACAACTAGCGCAACAGTGCCAACAAAAAAACAAGCTCGCCTAACTCAATAGCGGCACCCAGCGTGTCGCCGGTTTGCCCGCCGAGCGTGCGCTTCAACATCCAGCCGAGGCCATATATCGCAAGCAGCGTGATAACCAACGCCAGCAGGCCGGAAGACGGCAGCAAAAGTGTGCATAACACCGCGCCACCCAGCAACGTCAGCAGCGTTTGCGTGCCGGTCACTTTGCCGATAAACAGATTCCCCAGCCCTTTCTCACGCGCATACTTGTGGTTATGCATCAGCAGCACACTGGCGCTGCGCCCGGCGACAGAAGCCGCGGCGAGCAGCGCCAGCATGTTGCCGCCACGCAGCGCCAGTTCGCTCACCACCAGCACTTTTGTCACAATCACAAAAATCAGCGCCAGCCCGCCGTGGGTGCCAAGGCGGCTATCGCGCATGATCTCTAACATCCGGTCACGCGTTCGCGCCGAGAAAATCCCGTCGCAGGTATCCGCCAGGCCATCAAGATGGAAACCGCCGGTCAGCAGCGCGAGCGCCAGCACATAACCCATTGCCGCTAAAGGTAAACCCGCCCACGGTTGCAGCAGCGTGAACACCACCCCCGCTAATGCGCCCAGTACCAGTCCGACAAACGGGAATGTCACAATGCCGCGCACATACTGATGCGTTTCGATACCATCCGCCCAGCGGGCGCGCACCGGAATGCGGCTCATAAACTGCAAGGTGGCGAAGAACAAACGGAAAATCATTTAATTTTTACTCCTATCCCTGAAACCACCAGCCAGACTTCGTCGGCACGCTGCGCCAGGCGCTGGTTGACGCGCCCGGCAATATCGCGGAAATGCCGCGCCAGACGGTTTTCCGGCACAATGCCCATTCCCACTTCGTTAGTGACTAAAATCACCTCTGCCGGAGTTGCCGCAATGGCCGCCAGCAAAATATCGACCTGCTGATTCACCACCTGCTCCATCGACTCAAAATCCCAGTCGTCTTCCGGCTTATCACCCGCCGCGTCGTACATCACGTTGGTAATCAGCGTGGTAATGCATTCCAGCAGCACCGCTTCTTGCGCTGAATTATGCTGATTAATCACCGTGTTTAGGTCGCGATATTGCTCAACCGTGCGCCAGTGCGCCGGGCGACTATCGCGATGGTGCTGAATGCGCGCTGCCATTTCACTATCGAAAATTTTCGAGGTGGCGATATACAACACGCGCTCAAAGTTTGCCGCCAGTTGCTCGGCGTGGCGGCTTTTGCCGCTGCGTGCACCGCCGGTGACGAGTTTCATACTGCTTGCTCCTGATGCTCACGCATGATTTGGTAGATTCTTTCAATATCAATGTGTTCACGCATCGCGTCGGCAAGGATATTAAACTGCTGATCCTTATGCTTTTGAAAGTCGAACACTTCGCCTTGCCAGGCGGTCAGCCCTTTGCGCTGGCGCAGACTGTCGAGCAGGCTACGGGTAAATTCGCCGCTATCAAACAGACCATGCAGATAAGTGCCCAGCACTCGCCCGTCGTCACTGATTGCACCGTCAACGTGATGATAAGGCTGAGTATTGCATTCGGTGAAGGTAGCAAATGGCGCAGTATTTTCACCACGCTGCGTTTCACCCATATGGATTTCATAACCCTGGAGCAAAGTACCGGAACTGGCAGCAAATACGCCCGGAAGATCTGCCTGAACATGGCCCGCCACGCGGGTGGTGGTTTTGACACTGGCAAAACGCGTAACGACATCCAGTAGGCCGATACCTGGCATTTCACCCAGACCGGATTCCACTTCATCGTAAATATGCTGCCCGAGCATCTGATAACCGCCGCAAACGCCCAGCACCGCGCCATTTTTACCGTGATGCGCCAGCAGCGCCTGCTCAAGGCCGTTTTCACGCAGCCAGCGCAAATCACCCAGCGTATTTTTACTGCCCGGTATAATCACCAGGTCGCTGTTTTGCAGTTCGTTTGGTTTGCTGACATAACGCAGGCGCACGTCGGGTTGCGCCGCCAGCGCGTTAAAGTCGGTGAAGTTCGACATATACGGCAGTTGCAGCACTGCAATATCTAAATCTTTCTCGGTCACGGAATCATATTTCCCGCTTTCCAGCACCACGCTGTCTTCATCTTCCAGATCAACGTTCAGCCACGGCATCACGCCAAGAACAGGCACGCCGGTTAATGCTTCAATCTGTTCGATACCGGAATACAGCAGCGCCACGTCGCCACGGAATTTATTAATGATCACGCCTTTGACGCGCCATTTTTCATGTTCCAGCAACAGCGCAATGGTGCCGTAAATGGCGGCAAACACGCCGCCACGGTCAATATCAGCAACCAAAATCACCGGGCATTCCGCCAGTTCTGCCATCCCCATATTAACGATGTCACGGTCACGTAAATTGATTTCTGCCGGGCTACCTGCGCCTTCCAGCACCATCACGTCGTGCTCTGCGGCAAGGCTTTGGTAGACCTCGCGGATTTGCGCTTTCAGTTGCGGTTTGTAATTGTGATAAGTCACCGCATCCATATTGGTGGCGACTTTACCCATCAACACCACCTGCGCTTTACAGTCGCTGGTGGGTTTGAGCAGCACCGGATTCATGCGCACGTCGGGGGCGATGCCTGCCGCTTCGGCCTGGAAAATCTGCGCCCTGCCCATCTCTTTGCCGTCTGGCGTAATGCCGGAATTGAGAGCCATATTTTGCGATTTAAACGGCGCGGTACGCTGGCCGTCCTGGGCGAAAATCCGGCACAGCCCCGCCACCAGCATGCTTTTGCCCACGTCTGAGGCGGTGCCCTGCACCATGATTGAAAGGCTCATCCTGCTTCCTTTGCAACGCGCAAGGCGTCGAATAATTGAGTTTCGGTTTTGCACAGCGGGAACCCAAGTTGGCTGTGCAATTTGACCAGCCACGGCTGCACCAGCCCGGCTTCACGCAGCATGTCGGCCTGGCTAAAGACCGCGCCTGGCTCACCTGCCGCGACAATTTTGCCGCCGTTCATCACATACACGCGGTCACAGACTTCATAAATCAAATCAATATCGTGGCTTGAGATCACCACATGCTTACCTTGCTCGGTAATACGGGCGATGATTTCAATCATCTGCTGACGGCCCGATGGGTCAAGCCCGGCGGTCGGTTCATCGAGCAGTAAATAGTCGGCTTCCATCACCAGCGCCCCGGCAATTGCCACACGTTTCTTTTGCCCGTGGCTGAGATACTGAATCGGTTTGTGGCGGAAAGATTGCGCATCCACTAGTTCAATGGCGCGCTCGACACGGCGGGCAATTTCAGCTTCATCGACGCCAAGGTTACGCAAACTAAAGGCAATATCGCTGTCGATGTCGGTGTAGAAAATTTGCTGCTCCGGGTCCTGAAACACGGTGGCGACGCGCTGGCGGTGCTCAATCAGCCCGGCTTTAGTGTAATTTATCGCTTTGCCCTGCCACAACACCGCGCCCTGTTGCGGCCGTAACACGCCGTTGAGGTTCATAAACAAGGTGGATTTACCGCAGCCATTTTTGCCGACGATCCCCGTCACCGGGGACGCGCCAAAATCGAAGTTTAAACCGTGTAGTACGGTATCGTCCTGATAGCAAAAAGATAAATTTTGCGTGCTAAGCATTGGAGCGGTTCTCACAGGTGGAAATCACCCTGGTAAAGTTTGACATCCAGCGTGGTGGACATTTGCTGGTAACGCAGCAGCACGCGGGTAAATAACATGCTGATTAACATAGCAAGCGAGCGGTAACTGCCAGGCAAGGTACGATAACCGAAACGTAACGACTGAGCACGGTGAATGGCCTGTGCTTCGTCCAACAGGATGAAAATAAAACGCCAGGTGAGCAGGATTTGCTCGGTCAGCAACCGTGGCACTCGTAAGCGTTGCAGTAAGATGATGAGCTGCGGAAACGGCAGATTGAGCACCAGCCAGTAAGTGGCAGCCAGTGCCGCCAGGCTGCGCCAGAACGTCTGGTTCGCCACCAGTAAACCTTGCGCATCAATGCCGATATAAAACGAACCGAGCGGCACACTCAATAACAGTGATTGTGCGTTATGCGATGCGCTGAAAACGATAGTCACTACGCCGATGAGTAAAAAACCCAGCGGCACCGCCAGCCAGCGCAAATAGCGCATTGGCCCGACGCGCAACAACCAACAGGTAAGAGCCGCAAGCATCAACAACCAAAGCGCCTGCCCGACGGGCGGTAACGCAAACGCCAGCATCATCATCAGCAGATACAACGCGAATTTGCGCAGCGGCGAAACTCGGCACCAACGGCTCTGGTAGCTGAGTTTATCAATCCCCAGCATGGTCGCCGCGTCGGCCCCGATAGAACCCCAGAATGTAGAAAATCACCGCCGTGCCGAGAGAGCCTTGCAAGGTGAACAACAGGCTTTCGATTTCGCTACTCGCCGGTTCATAAAGCGGCTGGAACCACGGTTTATAGTCTGGAGCGATGACCTGAATCTGGCCTTCAGCCTGGTCATCAGATCCCCCGTATTCGCCACCGTGGGGAATAAAGAACGGCACCACCATTAATCCCACCACCAGGGCGAGCAAAATCAGCGTTTTTTTCATGTTATTGGCTCCTGGCTGGAAGCATTTGTCGCTTGATGAGTTGGTCGTAAATCATCACCGTTAGCAGACCTTCAGCAATCGCAATCGGGATTTGCGTCAGGCAGAAGATGCCCATAAATTTCAGGCTAGAGCCGGTGATGCCGAAGTGTGGGTCCGGGAACGCCACGCCGAGCTGTATCGAGGTGACAAAATAGGTGGTTAAGTCGGCGACCATCGCGCACAGGAACACGCCCACGTCACGACGAAAACCGGCTTTGCAGGCCAGTTTCCACACCAGGTAACCGACTAGCGGCCCAATCACCGCCATCGACATTCCGTTGGCACCAAGCGTGGTCAGGCCGCCGTGCGCCAGTAATAACGCCTGGAAAAGCAGCACGATGGCACCTAAAACCGCCACCACACCTGGGCCAAACAGAATGACCGCCAGGCCCACGCCCGTCGGGTGTGAGCAGCTTCCGGTGACCGACGGGATTTTTAGCGCCGAGAGCACAAAAATAAACGCACCGCACAGTGCCAACAGCACTTTCTGGTTGCTGTCGTGGGCGACGATTTGGCGTAAACGCACCAGGCCAACATACAAACAGGGCAGGAACAAAATCCACCACGCCAGCGCCCACATTGGCGGCAAAAAGCCTTCCATAATGTGCATGGCGAACGCTTCTTGCGGCACAATGAGCAACAGCATTCCCATGCCTAAGCCGCTTAGCGAGAGTTTTTTAAGTAACGATTCCATGATTTTCCTTTAGCCGTTAATGTCGGGTGACGCTTCGCTTATCCGACCGACATCGACCACTGCTTGTTAACCAAAATGGTCGAAAAATACGGTAATTGCTGGTCGTCCGGCACCGCTTCCAGGTTACGGAAACACTGCTCGTTCGGTAACGTCGCCTCCGCCATTAACACCGCGTGTTGGATGATGCCGAGGTGTTGCAACAACGCTTTGATTTGTGCAAAACGCCCGTACACTTTCATCAACACCACGCAGTCGTGGGCGCGTAATGCCTGGCTTAATTCTTGATGGGAAGCGGTGCACGACATCACCGCCAACGATTGCGCCTCCATTGCCAGCGGCAGTTGTGCGCAGGAAGCAATGGCGGCAAATGAAGTTACACCTGGCACAATTTCCAGCCATTCCGGGTTACCGATTCGCGCCAGCAAAAACACCCAGGTGCTGAATAACATCGAATCACCGAGGGTGATAAACCCCACCTGTTTACCCTGCTCCACTTCATGTTTAAGGGCGGCGGCAGTTTCATCCCACACCACCGCTTTTTCGTCGTTATCGGCACTCATTGGGAAGTGACAAGTGCGCAGCTCGGTGCTGTCACTTAAGTATTCGCGCACAATCGATAGCGCCAGGCTGTCACCGCCTTTGCGCCCCGCGGGCGCGTACAGCACATCAAGCTTGCCGATGATACGGGCGGCGCGAACGGTTATCAGATCGCTGGCGCCAGGGCCGGTGCCAAGAGCATATAAACGCCCGCTCATGCCGCGACCTCAACAAGTGATTTTTCCAGCGCACGCTGCAAATGGTTAACGAACATCGCACGGATTTGCGGGTTTTCCCCCAAACCTTGCAGCCACGCTTGCGCTTCGATTCCCGCTTCCTGCAACTGTGTTTTCCAGGAGTCTTCCTCGTCGGATGCCATGTCGTTAATCGCATGGTCACCCGCCACTAACATCAGCGGCATCAGGTGGACTTTGCGCACCTTTTCTTGCTGCAAGCCACGTACGATCAGGTCGATTTCCGGGTAGCTTTCTACCGCGCCAACGCGGGCGGGGATTTGGCGCGCTGCCATTAAATGGTCAAGACAGGCGTAGGCAGAAAACGCATGGTGACTGGCTCCGTGGCCCATAAATACCACCCGTTCGTCGGCGGCAAGTTTTGGCATCTGGCTTTGCAAGGCATCAAGCAACAACTCGTAGTCGTTGAAATCACTCAGCAGCGCCGTACCTAAGGCCACGCGCTGGAATAAGTGGCTGTATGCCTGCACTTCACGGGCGATTTTTTCGTATTCATCGCCGTTAATCACATGCAGCGATTGCACCGCAATATCCTGATAACCCAGTTCGGCAAGGCGCTTTAACGCTTGCGCGGGGGAGTCGATTTCCAGGTTATCGCGCTTTTTTAACTTGCGGATAATCATGCCGGAGGTAAAGGCGCGGAACCGGTCGCGGTCAGCAAAAGTGCGCCCCAGTTGTTCTTCGCAGGCAACAATATTTTTGCTACAGGTTTCGTGGTAACTGGTGCCGAAACTGATCACCAACAGGGCTTTTTTCATGCTTTCCTCTCTTGCAGCCAGCGTGTCACACGGCGGCTCACATCTTCACGGCTTTGCAGTAATTCGGGTCCAGTGACTAACGGCTGTGGACGAACCACCACCACACAGGGAATGCCGCGCTCCAGCGCCGGATTCACTTTGTCGAGATAGCCGCCTTCGGCACCGGATTCTTTAGTGATCACCACATCCGGTGAGCAGAAGGCGTAAATGGCGGCGTTGAACTCGGCGCTGAACGGGCCGCGCAACGCAATAATGTTGTCGACACCCAACCCCAGAGCTTCACATTCGGCAATCACTTCGCTGGTCGGTAACACCCGCGCCAGTAGCGTTTTGCCCGGCATTCCTTGCTGCCAGGCCGCCAGTTCTTTACTGCCGGTGGTCAGCAGCACGCGCGGGCCATATTCCTGCGCCACGGCACAGGCGGCTGGCAGGCTGGCGACTTTGTGCAGCAACGGGTGTTCCAGGTCATTGAGTTCGCTGCGGCGTTGGTAACGGCTGAGCGTTACCCCCACCGTTTCGCAGGCCGCGGTAATGTTGCGACTGAGCAGTTCAGCATACGGATGCGAGGCGTCAATCACCCAACGCACCGCGTGGCGCTGCAGCCAGTCAGTAATTTCATCGCGGTCGATACGCCCGACGCGGATTTGCCCGCCGATGTCGCCCGCCAGTGATTCGCCAACCGCCGTCGCCACCGACAAGGTGTAGGCAATGCGTTGTTCATCGAGGATTTGGCAGATGAACCGCGCATCACTGGTGCCGCCAAATACCAGCACCGGGGATGCGCCTGGGGCCATCATGTCGGATGACGCTTCGCTTATCCGACCTACGGAATCGAGTGTTCGGTGCATGATGTCTGATGACGCTGCGCTTATCCGACCTACAGAATCGAGTGTTCGGTGCATGATGTCGGATGACGCTGCGCTTATCCGACCTACCGGAGCGAGAGGTTCACTCATAGCTCGTAACCTCGCGGCGTAATCATTAATCCATCGCGCACGAAGGTGGTTTTGTTGCCGACAATCACCAGGCTGGTCATATCGACCGGCTCAAAGTCCATTTCGCCAAAGGTGGTCAGCCATTTTTGTTCTTTTTTGCGCCCGGCGGCTTTCACCACGCCAACCGGCGTTTGCGGCAGGGTAAACTCGCGCATTAATTCGAACGCACGTGCCAGGTGCCCTTCGCGGCCACGGCTGCGCGGGTTGTAGAAGCAGATAACAAAGTCGGCAGACGTGGCAGCAATAATGCGTTTTTCAATAACCGGCCACGGGGTTAATAAATCGCTGAGGCTGATATGGCAAAAATCGTGCATCAATGGCGCGCCGAGCAATGACGCGGCGGCGATGCTAGCGGTAATACCCGCCACAAGACGCACTTCAATATCCAGTTGCTGCGAAGTCACCAGCTCCAGCACCAGCCCTGCCATGCCGTAAATTCCGGCGTCGCCGCTGCTGATAAGCGCCACTTTATGCCCGGCTTGCGCCAGTTCGATGGCGGTCTGGCAGCGTTCGATTTCTTTGCACATGCCGGTTTTGATCACCTGTTTGTCGCCGGTTAATGGCTTCACCAGGTGGGTATAGGTTTTATAACCGACGACAATTTCCGCTTCCTGCAAGGCCGCAATCGCTTCCTGGGTCATCATGGCTTCACTGCCGGGGCCAATGCCAATTACCGTTAACATCTGTCTGAAACTCCTAAAGTTATGGTGACGCCCTGCTCGCGCAGCGTGTTGCCCACCAGGTTTCCGTTGCTCATCAGCCACGCAGCGGGTTGTGACACGCTGCCCACGCCGACGGTGAGGCGCACAAATTCCGACGCCGGAAAGCGATATTCATGCTGGGCAAGTTGGTCAACGCTAAAGATTTCGAAAGGGATTTGTCGCAGGTGTGCCAGTTCTAACAACGCGGGTTCGTCCTGCTTGAGGGACACACTGCCAATCGCCCGCAAGGCTAGCGGGTCGAAATGATTGGCCGCCAGTTGCTGGTTTAACAAGCTGGCGACGGTGTGTGGCACGGTATCACGACGGCAGCCAATCCCCGCAACCACGCGCTTTGGCACCACTTTAAACAACGGGATCGTCTGTGGAGGTAACGCATCGCGCAGCGTGACGCACACCAACGCATCCAGCTCTGGCAGCGCATCAAGATTGTCGACCGGGATAAAACCGCGCGTGTCGTATCGATCGGCATGTGGCGCAAATTCGCTGTCCCACCACAGGCCAACGCGCTGTTGGCTGACCAACATTTGGTTGATGGTTTTCACCGCCTGGCGGAAATCCTGCATTGTGGCGTCAAGCGCTGCCGCCAGCGTATCGAGTGCCGCCAGTTGGTTAACATCGGTGGCGGTGGTAATGACCGGATCGGCCCCCAGGGTGGCGGCGAGCTGGCGCGTGAGTTGATTCGCGCCGCCAAGATGGCCGGAAAGCAGGCTGATCACATGCTCGCCGCGTTCATCCATCACCACCACCGCCGGGTCGTGCAGCTTGTCATTCACCAGCGGTGCAATCACCCGCACGACGATTCCCGTAGCGGCGATAAATACCAGCGCCGAATATTGACTAAATGCCTGTTGCACGGTTTGCGCGAAGCTGCCGCCGAACGGGATAAACCCCGGTTGCAGCAGTTTTTCACTGGTGAAACAGGTCAGTGGATGGGTCGCGCGCAACCGTTCGGCTAACGCCACGCCGCCAGGGGTGAGACAAAACAGCGCCATCGACTCAGGCTTTGCGGTATTCATGGCTGAACCCTGCGTCATAAAGTTTCGAGTAGTGGTACTCCTCGCCGAGGAATGCCCCGACCATGATCAGCGCGGTTTTGCGAATTCCTGCTTCACGCACTTGTTCGGTGATGGTGGTCAGGGTGCCGCGTAACACCTGGCAGTCGGGCCAGGTCGCTTTGTAGACCACCGCGACTGGCGTATCCGCAGGGTAACCCCCTTCAATCAGGCGCTCTGCCACGCGGTTAATGCGCTGCACAGAAAGGAAAATCGCCATCGAAGTTTGGTGCTGTGCGAATGCTTCTAACTGTTCGAGCGCAGGCATCGGCGTGCGGCCTTCAATGCGCGTGATAATCAAACTTTGCGAGACTTCCGGCACGGTGTATTCCACGCCAAGTTGCGCGGCAGCCCCCAGAAATGCGCTCACACCCGGCACGGAAACATAGCCAATTCCACGCTCAGTCAGCATTTCGCCCTGCTCACGAATCGAGCCGTACAGCGAGAGATCGCCGGTTTGCAGGCGTACCACCAGCTTGCCCGCGTTTACGCCGTTCTCCATCAGTTCAATGATTTCTTCAAGATTGAGTGCGGCGCTGTCATGGCATTGCGCGCCTGGCGGACAGTAGTCGAGCAGTTCAGGGTTAATCAGCGATCCGGCGTAAATCACCACTTCCGCTTGTTGCAAAACGCGGTAGCCTTTCAGGGTGATCAGTTCTTTGTCGCCTGGCCCCGCACCAACAAACCACACTTTGCGGGTATCAAATTGTTCAGTCATGGCTTCCTTCCTTGAGGCAAGAAATCAAATACGTGGGGTTGTTCGGTTTGAAGTAGTGCCCGCTGCCAAGTCTGGTGAATTGCGCGACCTGCAATTGCAGACAGTCAACTTCGCTCACAGCGCACTGCTCGAGATGCGCTAAGGCGCAGGTTAAGTTTTCCAGCAGAATAAAGGTCATCACCAGCCGCCCGGCAGGATGCAAATGGGCCAGCGACCAGTCGATAAGCTCGGTTAATTGCCCGCCGCTGCCGCCGATAAACACCGCATCGGCCATCACATTCAACTCAACTGGCGCGTAGCCGCTGATGATTTCAACGTTCGGGCAGTTAAAGAGCTGGCGGTTTTCCGCCATTAACGCCAGTGCATCGGGGTTGCGTTCAATCGCGCTAACTTGCAATTGTGGGTAGCGTATTGCCGCTTCCAGCGACACGCTGCCGGTGCCAGCGCCGATGTCGATCAAGTGCGTGGCGTGCTGTAATTGCAGGCGATCCAGCGCCTGAGTACGCACCACTTCTTTGGTCATCGGCACGCGGGCACCGCGTAAAAAAAGTTCATCTTTCATTGAGGATCACCACTACGTTCATCGCGTAGCTTTGCGCCACATCACTGGCTGGCAAGCGATGGATTCGTTCATCCGCTGACGACAGGTTCTCGCCAATAATGAGCGTCGGGTTCAGGCCACGCATCAGCATGGCCTGGGCGATGGCGTAAGGATCGATGATTTGGTCCGTCACCATTGCCACTTTTTGGTGCGCCGCAATGGCATTGAAATCAGGTTCACGCCCGTGGCTGCTGGTTATCCATAAGTCGTTCATATCAACCGCCGCTTTGGCACATAGATATTGGATAGAGCTAATGCCTGGCATAATGCGTAGCTGTTCGGGCGGGAAATTCGCCGCCAGCCGTTTGCCGATGCCGTAAACCAGCGGATCGCCCGAGGCCAGCACCACGACACGCTTATCCAGGCGCTCGCGGAGCCAAGAAATTAAGCCGTCAAGATCGCTATCCAGCAGACGGGTTTCAGCGCCGATATCAGCAAACAGCGCCAACTGACGTGCACCACCGACCAGAATCTGCGCTTCATTAATTGCAGCGTGCGCCTGCAAAGTGAGGTATTCCGTGGCACCAGGCCCAATTCCGACCACGGTTAGCATCGCTTTTCTCCCGCTAATTCCCCGGCAATCTCTGCGACCGGACGGCTGCTGCCTAACACCTGGTTTTCGAACGAGAACAAAATGGCGTCACATTTTGGCGGGGATTGGGTAAAACGCAGCATCTCGGCAACGCGCTCACAGATACGCATTGCCAGGCGTTCAAACACCCTTTGCCAGCCCTGTTCCGTAATGATTTCGAGCGCCGCTTCGGTGGTGTCGCACTGGCTGACGGCTTCGAGTAACGCAAACGGCGCGCCCATTAACGCGAGGTGAGCGACCAGCGTTTCCATGCGCCCGTCGGCGATGTGGCTGTGGGTGTGGAAAATTCCGGCGGCGACTTTCACCAGTTTGCCGGGGTGGCCAATCAGCACGATATGGCGATATTCGAGGCGCACCGCTTCCTGAATCATGTAGCCGACAAAGTTACTCATCGTCACCACGCATTCACCATCCAGTTGCAGTTGTTCACGCACAAAGCGTTCGCCGTGGTTGCCCGGCACCAGAATCACTTTATCCAGCCCGGCTGCGCGTTTCATTTCCAGCTCTAACGCCAGCGAACGCTTCCAGCTCTCTTCAGACATCGGCATCACAATGCCAGTGGTGCCGATGATTGAAATGCCGCCCAAAATCCCGAGGCGATGGTTATAGGTTTTCTGCGCGCGCGCCTCGCCTTCCGGGGCAAAAATTTCAATTTCCGCACCGCGCTCAGGGCCAATCACTTCACGCACCGCCGCGTCAATTGTCTGGCGCGGCGTGCGGTTGATTGCTGATTCGCCAATAGGCAAGCCGATACCTTTGCGTGTGACCACGCCAATACCGGTGCCGCCGCGCAGGGTGATAGTGCCGCTGTCGTTGAGCTGCACGCGGGCAAATATCAGCATGCCGTGGGTGGCGTCGACATCATCGCCGCCGTCTTTGCGGATAGCCGCCGTCGCCTGTAGGCCTTCGATGACGGGCATTTCAACGTTGAGGTGTAGCGTGACGCCAGACGGTGTCACGATTGAAACCTGGTCAATGACGTGCTGGCGCAGCACCATTAATGCAGCGACTTTTGCCGCCGCCGTAGCGCAAGAACCGGTGGTGTACCCTTTGCGATACGCTTTACCTTTATGCCAGACGCAATCGGCAGGTTGTTCGCTCACTGAGCCTCCCGCAGGCGATAAAGCAGCGCATTGACAATCGCCGCCGCAACGTTGCTGCCGCCTTTGCGCCCACGCGCCGCAATCGCTGGTAAGCCGCTTTCCACCAGCGCTTCTTTGGATTCTTCCGCCCCGACAAAACCGACTGGTACGCCGATTACCGCCGCCGGTTGCGCGCCTTTTTCCAGCAAGCGAAACAGTGCGGTAGGCGCGTTGCCGAAGACGAAGATCTTTTCGCCCTGTTCCTCTAAGGCAAGATCCACTGCCGCCATCGAGCGGGTCACGCCCTGTTCTTTGGCATGAGCCACCACGCGTGGGTCGCTGATATAACAGCGGCAACTGCAACCAAACTCGGCCAACAGGGTTTTATTAATGCCTGAGAGCGCCATGGTGGTGTCGGTGTACAAGGTGCAGCCGCGCTGCAAACTGTTTGTCAGTTGTGCAATGACATCCGGCGAAAACCACAGAATATCCAGCCACTCGAAATCGGCGGTGGTGTGGATAACCCGTTTGATTATCGCTTCCTCGGTCGCATCGTTAAAACGATACGCTGGGTGCTCAGCAGCAATTATTTCGCTAATGATTTCAAAGCTGTGTTGTTCAATAAGCTGCGGTTGTTGCAGGTAGTTCATCGGGTGTCCTTAAGCGATGCCGAGCACGAGCGCGCGCATGGCGGCAAAGAGCAGTAAAGCCAACAGGGAAGCCAGCATCATCAGTTGAATAGTGCGGGTAATGTCGTCGATGGCGACGCCGCGCTGCTCATCGCCCATCCACGGTTTTTCTACCCGCTCGCCAAAATAGGTGTTCGGCCCGCCGAGCCTGATCCCTAGTGCGCCTGCAACCGTGGCTTCAGACCAGGCACAGTTTGGGCTGCTGTGTTGATAGCGATCGCGCCAGCCAATGCGCAGAGCCTGACGGGGATTAGCCCGTAAGCAAAAAGCGGCGATGGTCAGTAGCAGCCAGCTCAGGCGAGCAGGAAAATAATTGGCAAGGTCATCGAGCCGGGCGCTGACATAACCAATGGCACGGTATTTTTCAGTTTTGTACCCCACCATCGAGTCCAGCGTGTTGACTGCTTTGTAGGCCATCGCCAGCGGTGCGCCGCCTAACAACAGGAAAAACAGCGGAGCAATCACGCCATCGACACTGTTTTCAGCCACGGTTTCTACCACCGCGCGAGTGATTTGCGGGCGCTCAAGTTGCGAGGTGTCGCGCCCAACAATCCACGACAATTTTTCGCGGCTTTCGGCAAGGGTTCCATGTTTGAGGGCGCGGTAAACGTCGAGTGCGGCATCGCTCAGGCAACGTGCGGCAAGTACGGTGTAAATCATCCACACTTCGACTAACCACCCGAGCCACGGATGCAGCAGATTGGCGAGATACAACACGCCCCAGCTCACGCCCCATGTGGCGCCGACTACCACCAGCCACAGCACGCCACCACCGATTTTCAGCGCGCGGTCACTTTTGCAGAATTGGCGAATAATGCGTTGGGTTACGGTGATTAGATTGCCTATCCAGCGCACCGGATGAGGCCAGTGCGGCGGGTCGCCAAACCAGTAATCCAGCAGCCAGGCCACAGCCCAGGCAAGCAATGTCATAGGTGATTCCTCGCAAGCGTTAGCCAGGGGGTGAGCAAATTCGCGCGTTGAGCGAAATGGACATGCAGGTAGCTGGCAAAAGTCGCCTGCTGCTGAACGCCTCCCTGCCAGCGGGAAACGGCGACACCATCACGCCATTTGCAGCAATCCAACGCTGCGGGCAACGGGCCGTTGAAATCGGAGTAATGAAATTCGTGGCCACGCAAGGTTTCGCCTTTTTTCGCCAGCAAGGTGTTTTGCACAGCGGTGGCCTCGCAATAGCCAAAACGTGTCAGGCGTTGGCCCATCTGGCTATGGCCTGGCAACACGCCGCACATCGCGTGGGTTTCGCCTTCGCTGTCAGTCAGCGTTTCGCCCAAATACATTAAGCCGCCACATTCGGCATACAGCGGAATGTGCTGTTGATGGGCAGCTTGCAGGGATTCGCGCATGCGACTGTTCGCGGCGAGTTTTGCCACATGGACTTCGGGGTAACCACCGCCAAGCCAAATCATCTGGCAGTCAGGGATTTTTGCGTCATGCAGCGGGCTGAAGCGCTGGATTTTCACCCCGGCGTGCTCGAGCATTTCGAGGTTATCGGGATAGTAGAAGTTGAAAGCTTCGTCTTCAGCAAGGGCGAGTGTTAGCCCGTCGGCCAGTGCGGCATCGGCAATGGCGGGCGCAACACCCTGAGGCAGGGTATTAAGGCGAGATAACGCCAGAAGATGGTCGAGGTTAACGGTTTCTTCAATTTGCTGCGCCAGGCGCTGCCAGCGTTCATCTTGCGGGGAGTGTTCTTGTGCCGGAACCAGGCCGAGGTGGCGCGACGGTAACTCGACATCGGCCATCACCGGCAAGCGCCCTAAGACGGGCAAGCCGCAGTAACGGGTGATGGCATCAGCAAGTAACTGGTAGTGGCTGTCGCTGTTGACGCGATTGAGGATAACGCCTGCGATGTTTAGCGTTGGGTCAAAGCGCTGGAAGCCCATGACAGTGGCGGCAATGGAGGTAGACACCGCTTTGCCGTCGACCAGCAATATCACCGGGCAACCGAGCTGTTTTGCCATCGCGGCGCTGCTGCAATAGTTGGGGTCGGTGCCGTAGCCGTCGTACAACCCCATCACCCCTTCGATGACGGCGACATCTGCGTGCTGCATTTGTTTAGCGAACAAACCATTTAGCGTGGAAGTGGGCAACATGAAAGCATCGAGATTGCGCGAGGCAATGCCGCTTACTGCACTGTGCCAACCGCTGTCGAGGTAGTCGGGGCCAATTTTGAAGGGTTGAACGCGAAGGTTGCGTTGCATGAAGGCGCGGAGCAGCCCGAGCGTGACGGTGGTTTTACCACAGCCGCTGCTGGTGCCTGCAATGACGAATGCGTGTTTTGCTGCCGCTGCCATGGTTGCCTTATCACTGTTTCGGCAAAGCACGGATGTCAGCACGTACGCGCACCCTGAGGCTGCACGCATCTGATGACAACTGACTTCCCACCGAAGGAGTTGTTGAGAATAAGGATGACAAGTCGGTCTTCTGGCTTAGCGTCTCTCTCGCCCGCCCTTCCCAATCATTAGATCAGTGGTTTTGCGGGTTCGTCGGCATCACAGCAGCGGGGGCTGCGGGGGATTGTCACCCCCTTCCCAGCCACGGACTATTTTGGTTAATCGCGTGGCATAAACGAGTCAGTTATTGCGAGCGTGACCTTCAAAGCATCACACTCTTAAATATTTAAAAGCAGACACAGTGTAAAAGCTAATAGATTTCGAGAGTTGCGCTATGACAATTTTTACTGATTTTTTAATCTTTACGGTAAATGTCGCTGACGCGTATCTGCCCCCCAGAAACTGGGGATAAAAAAAACCGCCTGGCGGCGGTTGGTAAAACTGTTGGAAAAACTCTGCGTAGGTCAGCTAAGCGAAGCGCCATCCGACAACACTGGCGCAAACGGTGGATGACGCTTTCGCTTATCCACCCTACGACAGCTAATTAATCGGCCTTGATTTCGCCCATTACTTTCAGTTTTTTGGAAATTTCACGACGCTCTTTAGACAGTTCAGCGTTTTTGATGATGTAGTCATCAACACGGTCTTCATAGTCGGTTTTCATGCTGGCGATGATGCCTTGAATAGCTTCAATGCTCATACCCGGTTTGATGTAGTCGCTCAGGTTATCAAGCAGCAGAACACGTTTTGAGTTATCGCGGATCTTTTTCTGTACGTCCTGGATTTCACGCTGCAGTTTGTTTTTGCGACGGAACAGACGCACGAACTCAAGCACGTCCTGGAAAGATGGTTTGATTGGTTCCATTTTTATACCCCTGCTAATTTCATACTCGGATTCGTTAAGACAGCCGCCATAAGATAACCTTAATGGTAGCGGCAGCCGCTGATAATTCATTGTTTCGCTATCTTAACCTCAATTGCTGCTGAATCGAAACCAGCAATTCACACCAGGCTGAGCAATTATTTGCGTAACGCGCGACAGATCAACTGCGACAGCAATTCTAGTTGACGAGCAAGTTCCAGACTCAGCCAGACGTAACCATGAATAGGCGTTTCCTGAAGTTTCCCATTTTGGCCATTTTGTATGAGCTCGCGCAACTCGCTGACGATTTCAGTCAGCTTTTCATTGTTCGCTGAAATCGTCGACGGGTTGCCATCGTGCAAGGCCAGTGCGATGGCGGCAAGCGTGCCCTGGGTCATTTGTTGCGTTTCGCGCAGCGTGTGTGCGTTGATCATCAGGAAGTGGCTTTCCCTTGATGCCCAGTAAGCGTTGACCTGCAACTCAAGAGTGCACACCAGATTGCGGCTGACGGTTTGTATTGCCTCGAAGATAGACTTTTGAATATGCGTTTCTTTGCTGCTTGGCCCGATGAGTGCACGCATTCTTACGACATCACTCAACACTTTGTGTAAGTGTTTTTCAAGCCTTGGGCGCTCTAATAAATTAGGTGAGAAGCCCGCGTTGTAAACCCGACCAAAGGCGGTGACGAAGTTCGCCATTTGTATGCGCCAGTGGATAAAGGCGCGCTGTGGATAAATGCTGGTAAATAACATCGCCAGCAACGAGCCGAAGATAACATCGCCGCTGCGCCAAAGGGCAATTTCCATGTCTCCTGCCGGTGCGCCAACCACCACCGCAAGGGTGATGCCAATCAGCAGAGCTTGATACGGGCGTTTCCCCAGCGCCAGATAGCCGCAGATGAACATGGCAATGGCACACCACACCAACATCAGCGGTAGCGAGAACAGCTCAAGTTTTAGCGCCACAAGTCCCATGACTGCACCGCATATCGTCCCACCAATGCGCTCAAAGGCGCGTGGCACGACGTTGCCCCAAAAAGAGATCGGCCCCATGACCACCACAAGCGTGATCAACGGCCATGTCCCTTCGGGCACTTTCAGAAGATGAACAATAAGAAAGGTGAGAATAAAAGCCAGTGCGATGCGGATCCCATGCACGATACGGTAATTGCGGTATATGCGGATCTCAAATGGGCTTAGTGATTTGTCAGGACGCACACTCAGTTCCCCAGAAAATAAAAAACGGGATTGTACCTGTTTTTATGGAATGAACATCACAAAGTTAGGGGGCATAAGCCCCCTTTAGCATCAGACTTGATCTGCCACCGGAATATACATGTCTATTTCCCAGACTCCACTTTCTGAACCATCGTTAAGATAGTGTTCGAAGCAGGGTTTTCCGGTTATCTGGTAGCTATTATTAGCAAGGACGCTGTCAAAAAACAGATTCCACGGCTTGGCAAAGTCGTTGTCATCCACGCGGGCGCGTGCCACCGCATACTGGCCGCCCTGGATGCTCGTCACAATCACGCCTTCACTGTTATCCGGCACGGTAAAGTTTTCAGCCACCGAGACCACGGTGTCGCAGCGCAGTTTTTCTGCGGGTACGACGTCGGGGTTGTCGTAATAAACCGCCAGCCATTCTTCCCCGGCTATCTGGTGGGTTTTGACCCACAGGGCAAGTTGCTCAAAGCCCTGATGGACCGTTTGTTCCCACGGCCCAACCATATGAAAACCAGCGACTTTACGTTCATTCACTTGTTGTACGTTAAATTCCATATGACCTCCTGACAGATTTAAAAAATACTGTATGTTTATACACCACTCTTGTGCAGGGAAACAATCCATTGTCAGGGTGATGTGGTTGCTTTGCGAGCAGGATCGCTTTTTGAAAAACTTTCGCCTGTAGATCCGCCTGTAGATCGTAGTACAGACCAGCCGTTCAGATGAAAAAAAGGGCCGACATGACTGTCGACCCATTTAACACTGATTAAGGAATTACAATTTGTGGCTCAGATAGTCGCTAAACCGCGACCATGTGCTGCCCTTTTTGACGCCCGTTAGCGTCACCAACGGCCAGTGGGCAATCAGCTTGTCGCGATCAAAAAGCTCGATTTCACCCACATGTTGGTTGGCAGCAATCGGCGCTTCGATCTCTTGCTTGTCGAGGACATATTTGGCTTTAATGTTAGGGACTTCAGATTTTGGCAGCGCCAAAAAAACATCCTGATTTGTACCGACTTCGATCTGTTTTTTATCACCGTACCAGATAGCCTCAGTACCAATTTTTTTGCCTTTATGCAGAACCTGTACGGTATCGAAATTATCCTGGCCCCAGTGCAGTAATTTACGCGCCTGATCTTCGCGCCCTTTCGGGCTTTCAGCGCCCATGACCACCGCAATTAAACGGCGCTCACCGACCACGCTTGACGCAATAAGATTAAAGCCAGCGCTCGCAGTATGGCCGGTCTTCAGGCCGTCCACATTCAGCCCTTTGTCCCACAACAAACCATTACGGTTCTGTTGCGTGATGCCATTCCAGGTGAGGCTGCGCTCGCTATACATGTGATAAAACTCGGGTTCACCGTGGATTATTGCACGCGAAAGTACCGCAAGATCATAGGCTGTGCTGTGCTGGCCAGGTGCATCCAGACCATGAACCGTTTCGAAGTGGGTATCGCGCAGGCGGAGCTGCTGCACGTATTTGTTCATCATCGCTACAAATTGTGGCTGCCCACCGGCGACGTAATCTGCCAGAGCAACACAAGCATCATTCCCTGAATCAATAATTAACCCGCGGCTGAGGTCATGGACTGTCAGTCGGTCACCCGCTTTCAGGAACATTAGCGACGAGCCATCAAATACCGGATTACCTTTTGCCCAGGCATCTTTGCCGACAGTGACCATGTCGTTTGCCGTGATGCGGCCACTGTCGATGGCACGATCGACCACGTATCCGGTCATCAGCTTGGTCAGACTCGCCGGGTTGCGTCGCACATGCTCATTTTCCGCTGCCAGAATTTGCCCGGTGGTGTAATCCATCAATACCCAAGAGCCCGCCTGAATTTGTGGAGGGGGTGGCGCATTAACAAAGGTATCGTCGGCAAAAGCGGAGTGAGCAGAAAGTGACAGCAAGGAACAGACAACAAACAGACGGATCTTCAACGATATACCCTCAGTAACAAAAAATTCAGCCGCCACTTTTACTGCAGTTTGCGACTTTTTTCGCAATTAAATTGCAAAAAGATATGAATGAGAGCGCTCGCATACAGTTGAGGAATATACTATTCCGTCATCGCGAAGACTTCTTGCAGGGCGGTTAATGGTTTACCATTGGCGGTTGCAGTACCTGATAACAATGATTGGCACATGGAGAGGGTTTTAGTGGGATTTCAGTTTAATAACAGTACGTTAAACAACACTCAAGGGCGGGAGTAAACCGTGGATAAGACAACGCAACAACCGACCTTCCTTTTTCATGATTATGAAACCTTCGGTAAAAGTCCATCGCTCGACCGCCCGGCGCAATTCGCGGCTATTCGTACCGATGCTGAATTTAACGTGATTGGCGAACCGGAAGTTTTTTACTGCAAACCGGCGGATGACTATCTGCCACAGCCAGAAGCCGTGATGATTACCGGCATTACTCCGCAACAAGCGCTGGCGCGTGGCGTCAACGAAGCGGATTTTGCAAAACGCATCCACACCATTTTTACCCATCCAAAAACCTGCGTCGTGGGTTACAACAATGTGCGCTTTGATGATGAAGTGACGCGCAATATCTTTTACCGTAACTTTTATGATCCGTATGGCTGGAGCTGGCAAAACGATAATTCGCGCTGGGATTTGCTCGATGTGATGCGCGCCTGTTACGCATTGCGCCCGGAAGGAATTGTCTGGCCGGAAAACGAAGACGGTTTGCCGAGCTTCCGCCTTGAACATTTGACCAAAGCCAACGGCATTGAGCATGCGAATGCACACGATGCGATGTCTGATGTGTACGCCACTATCGCGATGGCACAACTAGTGAAAACCCGCCAGCCACGCCTGTTTGAGTATCTCTACAGCCACCGTTCCAAACACAAACTCACCACGCTGATTGATGTTCCGCAGATGAAACCGCTGGTACATGTCTCGGGAATGTTTGGCGCGTGGCGCGGTAACACCAGTTGGATTGCCCCACTCGCCTGGCACCCGGATAACAAAAACGCGGTGATTATGGTCGATTTGGCGGGTGATATTTCTCCACTTCTGGAGCTGGATGCGGATGCGTTGCGCGAGCGGTTGTATACGCCGAAAGCCGCACTTGGTGATACTGCGGCCGTGCCAATCAAGCTGGTTCATTTGAATAAATGCCCGGTCTTAGCGGTGGCGAATACGTTGCGCCCGGAAGATGCAGAACGTTTAGGAATCGATCGTCAACGTTGCCTGGATAACCTGAAGCTATTGCGCGAGCACCCTTCCGTACGCGAGAAAGCGGTGGCGATTTTTGCTGAAGCTGAGCCTTTTGTGCCTTCAGATAATGTTGATGCGCAGCTGTATAACGGCTTTTTCAGCGATGCCGACCGCGCAGCCATGCGTATTGTGCTGCAAACCGATCCGCAGAATTTACCCGCGCTGGACATTACCTTCGCCGATAAGCGGATTGAGAAGCTATTGTTTAATTATCGGGCGCGTAACTTCCCCGGCACCCTGGATGAAGCCGAGCAGCAGCGCTGGTTGCAGCATCGCCGTGAAGTGTTGTCTCAGGAAGCGTTGCAAGCCTACGCGCAAGAACTGGAAGCGCTGTATAACCTGCATGAAAGTGATAAAGAGAAGACGGCGTTGTTGAAGGAGTTGTTCGAGTATGCGCAGTTTTTAGTGGGGTGATAGCAAGATGTCGGATGGCGCAAGCTTATCCGACCTACAAAGGACAAGACCCGTTCAGGACGAAGCATCCATAACAAAAAGGCCGCTTGCGCGGCCTTTTTGGTGTTTAGCGATTACGCTAAATCTTCGTTGAACTGTGGAACCGGGTTACGGAAGCGACGAGTCACAAAGGCCAGATAGGTCAGGCCGATAGCCGCCCAAATCAGACCCAGAATCATCGAGCTTTCTTCCAAGTTAATCCACAATGCACCCACTGTCAGTGCGCCGCAAGTTGGCAGCACCAGATAGTTGAAGTGATCTTTGATGGTCTTGTTACGGCCTTCGCGGATCCAGAACTGGGAAATCACTGACAGGTTAACGAAGGTGAACGCCACCAGCGCACCGAAGTTAATCAGCGCAGTCGCAGTAACCAGGTCAAATTTAACCGAGAACAATGCAATGATACCCACCAGAACCACGTTCAGCGCAGGGGTACGCCATTTCGGATGAATGTAGCCGAAGAAACGCTCCGGGAACACGCCATCACGGCCCATCACATACATCAGGCGTGAAACACCCGCATGTGCCGCCATACCAGAAGCCAGAACGGTCACGCAGGAGAAAATCAGGATACCGAACTGGAAGGCTTTGCCTGCCACGAACAGCATGATTTCCGGCTGCGACGCGTCCGGATCATGGAAGCGAGAGATGTCCGGGAAGTACAGTTGCAGGAAGTAAGACACCACAACGAAGATCACGCCGCCAATCAGGGCGGTCAGGAAAATCGCTTTCGGGATGACACGGCCTGCATCTTTGGTTTCTTCAGACAGCGAGCTGATGCCGTCAAAACCAAGGAACGAGAAACATAATATGGTCGCACCGGTTATCATCGGCACCACGTTGGCGTGCTCAGACCAGAATGGACGTGTGCTGGCAAGCGTACCGGCACCTTCGCCGTTTGCCACACCGTAAATAACCAGACCGGTGATAACCACCATAACAATCATCTGCAGCACAACAATCAGGCTGTTGAAGTTTGCCACGGTTTTAATGCCGCGCAGGTTGGAGATAGTCATAAAGCCAACCAGCAGCACCACGAAAATCCACGATGGGATAGACGGCACCAGGGCTTCAAAATAGATTTTAGCCAGCAAAATGTTGATCATCGGCATGAACAGATAATCAAGCAATGCCGACCAGCCCACCATAAAGCCAACCACTGGGTGGATTGCTTTTTGAGCGTAGGTATAAGCGGAACCCGCAGACGGGAAGCGGCGTACTAGCTTTCCATAACTTAACGCGGTGAACAAAATTGCCACAAGGGCAAACGCGTAAGCCGTCGCGACATGTCCGTCGGTAAGGCCAGATACAATCCCAAATGTATCGAACAAGGTCATAGGCTGCATATAAGCGAGGCCCATCATAACTACCGGAATAAGCGTAAGGCTCTTACGGAGTTCAACACGAGATTTTGCACCTGCGGTGACGTTAAGCGACATGGTCATTCCCCCAAACGGCGAATACCTGCGCAAAAGCAAAAAGCTGCCCCATCTAAATTTCCTCGGCGACACGACTGTCGTTTTTTAAAAGCTAGTATCTATCCGGTACGAAGCCCGGCCTCTTGGTTTTTTTGGCGGATGCCTGTTTGACTGCTTGAACTTAATGCAAAAAAATAACCGACGCGTTTAACGTCGGTTTTTTGTTCTCATTTAGTGAGGCGCGTATTTTGCACTAATTCGAGGCAAGAAGACAAGATATTGAGGCCCTCATTAACAATTTCTTTTTCGGCTGTTAAAGGGACAAGAAAACGAATCACATTCGCACGCACACCGCAGGACAATAAAACCAGTCCCTGCTTGCCTGCTTCTTTGACAAGTGCCTGAGTTAATTCTTTATTCGGACGATGGCTGTCACGCTCTTCGACCAGTTCCATCGCAATCATTGCCCCGTATCCACGCACATCACCGATGCAGTCAAATTGCTCTGCCATTTGCTGTAAACGCAGGGTGATTTGCTCGCCAATAATCTGGGCGCGCTGATTGAGATTTTCCTGCTCAATAATGTCTGTAACGGCCAGCGCTGCTGCAATTGCCACCGGCGACCCGGCATAAGTACCGCCGAGCCCACCCGGCATCGCTTTTTCAAACAGCGATTTCTTACCGACTAGCGCGGATAACGGGAAGCCACCCGCCAGGCTTTTGGCCATGGTGACGAGATCCGGCTCCACACCGCTGTGTTCAATAGCAAAGGTTTTACCGGTACGGCAGAAACCACTTTGAATTTCGTCGGCAATTAACACAATCCCGTGCTTATCACATAGCGCACGCAATTGTTTCATAAAGGAAGGTGATGCTGCATAAAAGCCCCCTTCCCCTTGTACCGGTTCAATAATGATGGCGGCAACTTCATCCGGCGAAACATCAGCGGCAAAAATACCCGCCAGTGATGCCAAAGCCTGAGTGTCACTTACACCAAGATAAGCAGCAGGATATGGCGCGTGGTAAATACCAGCCGGGAACGGGCCATAACCTTTTTTATACGGCTGAACTTTACCGGTTAACGCCATGCCCAGCAGCGTGCGCCCATGGAACGCGCCACGAAATGCAATAATGGCCGAGCGCCCGGTAGCAATACGCGCCACTTTAATGGCATTTTCCACCGCTTCTGCTCCTGTTGTCAGGAACAAGGTCTGGCATGGTGCGCTTATCGGCACCAGTTTATTCAACCGTTCGGCAAGCTCAATATAGTTGCCGTAAGGTGTGACCTGGAAACAAGGATGGGTGAATTGTTCAAGTTGTTGACGTACTGCATCAATCACTGCAGGATGGTTATGCCCGGTATTCAGCACCGCAATACCAGAAGCAAAATCAATATAGCGTTTGCCTTCAACGTCCCAAATTTCCGCATTTTTCGCTTTTTCAATATAGACCGGCAACGCATTGCCGACCCCATGCGGAACTGCTTGCTCACGCCGTGACTGCCATTGCTGATTGGTTTGCTTCATACAGACTCCTTGCGCACAAAAAACCTCAATAAAACAAAGTTGAGGAGAGAATTTAAACGCGAAGACACTTTTCGAAGAAATATCGTTCCACTATAAACAATAGATGTGATGAATATGACCTGCCACTCACCCATTGGTATTATTTTTCGAGGTTCCGTACACCACCGCGATTTCAGGATTATTGACGATTTGCTCGCGCCACCATTCACTGGCAAGCCCTGCGGTTTGCTCATTCCAGCCAATCCACACCGGCACAAACGGCACATGAGAAACAACGTCTTTTTCAATCAACACACCGCTTTCGATAAAACGCTGCGCCATATAGCGCGGAACGTAGCCGCAACCAATGCCGCTTATCTGTAATTCGAGTTTGGTTTTGAAATCAAAAACGGTGATAGCATCTTGATCTTCGAGTAAATGCATCGATCGTGACGGTTCCAGGCGCGAAGTATCCCCCACAATAACCGCGCGACTGCGTTTAATAACGCGACGATTCAGAGGCTCTTCGGCATCGGCCAGTGGATGATGAGGTGCGACGACAAACACGCTTTCGAGTTGGCCGAGCAAGGTAAAACCGAAACCGCTGATGGATGGCGGGTCACTCATCGCACCAACAATAATATCGGCCCGCCCTTCGGTCAGCGCTTCCCATGAACCACCCAGCACACCGTTGATGAATTTCAGCCGTGTCACGCTGTAACTTTTGTAAAAAGCTTCGATTAGCGGCGTCAGCAAAGAAAAGGGAAACGAATCGTCGACGCCGATCACCAGCTCATTTTCCCAGCCCTGATGAAGTTTGATTGCCTGCTGTTCAAGTTCGCGTACGGAATGCAGCACTTCGCGGCCTTTTTCCAGCAGAAGCTGACCCGTTCGCGTAAAACGCGCGCGGTGGCCGGAGCGGTCAAGAATTTGAATGTTGAGATCGTTTTCGAGTTTTTGAACGGTATAACTGAGCGCGGAAGGCGTTTTGAAGAGCTTTGCCGCCGCCGCAGCAAAGCTCCCTTCTTTATCGAGGGTATCGAGAATGATCAATACATCCAGCAGTGGTTTCATACTCGTTCCTGGCAGTCACGAGTCATGCCCCACAGCAGTTACTGCATGGGCATCACCAGCGGGTTTGGATACTGATATTCAAACCCAAGTTCATTGCAAATACGGTTGCCATCCACCAGCTTACCGCGGCCATTTTGCACTTCAGTTCTGAACTGTGGTGCGTCGAGATTCATCTGACGTGCCATCAAAGAATAGAACTCGGCACGCGTTGGGTGATCTGGCGCACATAAATTATAGATGTGACCGCCCTTTGGAGCCTGTAACAACAGCGTAATTGCTGAAATGACATCTTCCAGATGCACCAGATTGACGCCATGTGCACCATTCGCCACGTCAGTTTTTCCAGCTAAAAAGCGTCCTGGATGGCGTTCCGGCCCGACTAACCCCGCCAGACGCAGAATATCGACCGACGTCCCAGGTAAATCATGTAACCAGGTTTCCAGCTCTTTAAGTACGCGCCCACTGGCGGTAACCGGCTCAAGTGGCGACGTTTCTTTCACCGTGCCTTCTCTTTCGCCATACACCGAGGTGGAGCTAGTGAAAATGATACGCGGAATATCGTGAGCTAACGCGCTGTCGACAATTTCCTGCACCGCCTGCAGATAAAAATCGTCGCCTTCACCGGTGCGCCGAGCTGGCAGCGTGATGACCAACGCATCCACATCAAGCAATGCATCTAGATCGTCGCTCTCGCAAATCAGTTCGGGGGTCAGTTGCAGTTGATAACTGTCGATACCGCTCATGCGCGCGGCCTCGACGCCATCAAGGGTGGTTTTGCTTCCTGTCACTTGCCAACCCCGCGCTGACAAAGACATCGCAAGCGGCATTCCCAGCCAGCCTAACCCGACAATCGCAACTTTTTTCATGCCTTCTCTCCTGGATTGCAGCATTTCTCACTGCTGCGATTTTTAGCTCTTGATTAAGGCTACGCCAGGACTGCGCAACTGACAATCAGTGCTGCTAAACAGAATATTAATTGCGGGGATAAAAAGCACTTGCGCTGAAAGGGGGAACTGGTTTAGGTTAATTGCACACAATGAATAGTCATTCATACGAGAATCTTATGACACGCGTTCAAAATACTAACCACCATCATCACCATCATCCTGACTAGTCTTTCAGGCGATGTGTGCTGGGAGACAGAAAAATCTTCCAGTGGTGCATGAACGAGTCAATAAGCCCCCGGAAGATTTCTTCCGGGGGCTTTTTTTTGGGCGTCAGACAAGAATTTACCAGGAGTATTTACCCATGTTAGACAACAACCGTTTACGCATAGCTATTCAGAAATCAGGCCGTTTAAGCGATGATTCACGCGAATTGCTCGCTCGCTGTGGCATAAAAATCAACCTGCACACTCAGCGCCTGATTGCGCTGGCAGAAAATATGCCAATCGACATTTTGCGTGTCCGTGATGACGATATTCCTGGGCTGATTATGGACGGTGTGGTCGACCTCGGCATTATTGGCGAGAACGTGCTGGAAGAAGAGTTGCTGACGCGCCGCGCACAGGGCGAAGACCCACGTTACTTCACGCTGCGTCGCCTTGATTTCGGTGGCTGCCGTTTCTCACTGGCGATTTCAGTTGATGAGCCCTGGGATGGCCCGGCAAGCCTCAACAATAAACGTATCGCCACTTCTTATCCGCACCTGTTAAAGCGCTACCTTGATGGCAAAGGTGTGCAATTCAAATCCTGTTTACTGAACGGTTCTGTGGAAGTTGCGCCACGTGCGGGACTGGCGGATGCGATTTGTGACCTGGTTTCCACTGGCGCAACACTTGAAGCTAACGGCCTGCGCGAAGTAGAAGTAATTTACCGCTCTAAAGCCTGCCTGATTCAGCGTGACGGCGAAATGCCAGAAGCCAAACAACAACTGATCGACAAACTGATGACCCGCATCCAGGGTGTGATTCAGGCACGTGAATCGAAATACATTATGTTGCATGCACCAAGCGAGCGTCTGGATGAGATTATTTCTCTGCTGCCAGGCGCTGAACGCCCAACCATTCTGCCACTGGCGGGCGACCAGCAACGCGTGGCGATGCACATGGTGAGTAGTGAAACCCTGTTCTGGGAAACCATGGAAAAACTGAAAGCGCTGGGAGCCAGTTCAATTCTGGTGTTACCAATTGAGAAGATGATGGAGTAACACCATGGCAAACTTCAATACGTTGATTAACTGGAATGAGTGCGATGCAGCAGCGCAACAGGCGTTGCTCACCCGCCCTGCCATTTCTGCATCGGAAAGCATTACCCGCACGGTTGCTGAAATTCTTAATAATGTGAAAGCCAACGGTGATGCGGCGTTGCGCGAATACAGCGCAAAGTTCGATAAAACCGATGTGCAACAACTGAAAGTCAGCGAGCAGGAAATTGCCGCAGCCGTGGCGCGCCTGGGTTCAGAAATTAAAGATGCGATGGCGGTGGCTGTTGCGAATATTGAAAAATTCCACGTGGCTCAGCAACTGGCGACGGTCGATATTGAAACCATGCCTGGCGTACGCTGCCAACAAGTGACGCGCCCGGTTGCCTCCGTCGGTTTATATATCCCTGGCGGCTCTGCCCCGCTGTTTTCAACCGTATTGATGCTTGCCACGCCTGCACGTATTGCCGGCTGCAAAAAAGTGGTGTTGTGTTCACCACCGCCGATTGCCGATGAAATTCTCTATGCCGCGCAACTGTGTGGTGTGCAGGAAGTGTTTCAGGTAGGCGGCGCACAGGCTATTGCCGCGCTGGCACTGGGCACCGAAAGCATCCCGAAAGTGGATAAGATTTTTGGGCCAGGTAACGCTTTTGTTACCGAAGCTAAACGCCAGGTCAGCCAGCGTCTTGATGGCGCGGCCATCGACATGCCTGCTGGCCCGTCTGAAGTTTTAGTGATTGCCGACAGCGGCGCGACGCCTGACTTCGTGGCATCCGACCTGCTTTCACAGGCAGAACACGGCCCGGATTCGCAAGTTATTTTACTGACGCCAGACGCGCAAATGGCGCAAGCCGTTGCCGAAGCCGTTGAACGCCAGTTAGCAGCTCTGCCACGGGCTGAAACGGCGCGTAAAGCTCTGGAAAGCAGCCGCCTGATTGTGGCCCATGATTTAGAGCAGTGCATTGAGATTTCTAACCAGTACGGCCCGGAGCACCTGATTATCCAGACGCGTAACGCCCGCGACCTGGTCGACTCTATCAGCAGTGCCGGTTCGGTATTTCTCGGTGACTGGTCACCGGAATCCGCTGGCGACTATGCTTCTGGCACCAACCACGTCCTGCCGACCTACGGTTACACCTCGACCTGTTCAAGCCTTGGTCTGGCGGATTTCCAGAAACGTATGACGGTTCAGGAACTCTCGCCACAAGGTTTTGCAAGCCTGGCTAAAACGATTGAAACTCTGGCCGCCGCCGAGCTGCTG
Organism: Buttiauxella sp. S19-1; assembly: GCF_022134725.1. Lineage (NCBI taxonomy): Bacteria > Pseudomonadati > Pseudomonadota > Gammaproteobacteria > Enterobacterales > Enterobacteriaceae > Buttiauxella > Buttiauxella sp. S19-1. Next base: position 5,728 of record NZ_JAHWLU010000039.1, on the reverse strand, counting down.
GATGCCCACAAAAACGCTGTTACCCTGCGCGTTGCTGCGCTGAAGGAGATGCAATGAGCATTATTGAGTTAGCCCGCGAAAATGTCCGCGCCCTGACCCCTTACCAGTCGGCTCGCCGTCTGGGCGGTAATGGCGATGTGTGGTTAAACGCCAATGAATATCCCACGGCAGTGGAATATCAGCTGACGCAACAGACGCTGAACCGCTATCCGGAATGCCAGCCAAAACTGGTGATTGAACGCTACGCCGAATACTCTGGCGTGAAACCCGAGCAAGTTTTGGTGAGCCGTGGTGCCGATGAAGGTATCGAACTGCTGATCCGCGCATTTTGCGAACCGGGTAAAGACGCGGTGCTGTATTGCCCGCCGACTTACGGTATGTATAGCGTCAGCGCTGAAACTATTGGTGTGGAATGCCGCACCGTGCAGGCACTGGAAAACTGGCAACTTGATTTGCCCGCTATCGCCGAAAATCTTGATGGCGTGAAAGTGATTTACGTTTGCAGCCCGAACAACCCCACCGGACAGTTGATCAATCCACAGGATTTGCGTGTTCTGCTGGAAATGGCACGTGGTAAAGCACTGGTGGTTGCCGACGAAGCCTATATTGAGTTTTGCCCACAGGCCACACTCGCTGGCTGGTTGAATGAGTATCCGCACCTTGTGGTGCTGCGTACACTCTCCAAAGCATTTGCGCTGGCCGGATTACGCTGTGGTTTCACCCTGGCGAATGAAGAAGTGATTAACTTGCTGATGAAAGTCATCGCACCTTATCCGCTTTCAACACCGGTTGCTGATATCGCCGCTCAGGCATTAAGCCCGCAAGGCATTAATGCGATGCGCGAACGTGTGGCGCAAGTGCTGGTGAATCGCCAATTCCTGGTCACCGCACTGCAAGACATTGACTGCGTTGAGCAAGTTTTCGACTCCGAAACAAACTATGTCCTCGCACGCATCACCGCCTCAAGTGCTGTATTTAAATCTCTGTGGGATCAGGGCATTATCTTACGTGACCAAAACAAACAACCATCATTAAGCGGCTGCCTGCGGATTACCGTTGGCACCCGTCTTGAGTGCGAGCGCACCCTTGCTGCGCTGCGTGAACAACCCGGCCTGACGGCCACGGAGGGCGTGTGAGCCAGAAAATTCTTTTTATCGACCGTGACGGCACCTTAATTTCCGAGCCACCGAAAGATTTCCAGGTGGATCGCATGGACAAGTTAGCCTTTGAGCCAGCGGTGATCCCCGCTCTGCTGCAATTACAAAAAGCGGGCTACAAGCTGGTGATGATCACCAATCAGGATGGTTTGGGAACCGACAGTTTCCCGCAGGCGGATTTCGACGGCCCGCACAACCTGATGATGCAAGTGTTTACCTCGCAGGGCGTAAATTTTGACGATGTGCTGATTTGCCCGCACTTACCTGCGGACAATTGCGATTGCCGTAAGCCTAAAATTGCTCTGGTGAAAGGTTACCTGGAAGAAGGTGTGCTGGATAAGCCAAACAGCTATGTGATTGGTGACCGTGCGACAGATATCGAACTGGCTGAAAACATGGGGATTCAGGGTTTACGCTACCACGGCGAAACGCTGAACTGGCCGATGATCGGCGAAAAGCTGACTAAACGTGACCGCTACGCCCATGTTGAACGCGCCACCAAAGAGACGCAAATCGACGTGCAGGTTTGGCTCGACCGCGAAGGCGGCAGCAAAATCAATACCGGTGTGGGCTTCTTCGACCACATGCTGGACCAGATTGCGACCCACGGCGGTTTCCGGATGGATATCAGCGTGAAAGGTGATCTTTATATCGACGACCACCACACCGTTGAAGACACCGGCCTGGCACTGGGCGAAGCGCTGAAAATTGCTCTGGGTGACAAACGCGGTATTACGCGCTTTGGTTTCACCTTGCCGATGGACGAATGCCTGGCACGCTGTGCGCTGGATATTTCTGGCCGCCCGCACCTTGAATATAAAGCCGAGTACAACTTCCAGCGCGTGGGTGATTTGAGCACCGAGATGGTCGAGCACTTCTTCCGTTCGCTGTCATACACCATGGGCGTGACGCTGCACCTGAAAACCAAAGGAAAAAACGACCATCACCGTGTCGAAAGCCTGTTTAAAGTCTTTGGCCGCACGCTGCGCCAGGCGATTAAAGTTGAAGGTGATACGCTGCCCTCCTCGAAAGGAGTGTTGTGATGGATGTGGTGATCCTCGATACCGGCTGCGCCAACCTGCATTCGGTAAAATCAGCCATTCAGCGCCACGGCTATGAGCCTTTGGTCAGCCGCGACCCGGATGTGGTGCTACGCGCCGATAAACTCTTTTTACCCGGCGTGGGTACCGCTCAGGCGGCAATGAACCAAATCCGCGAGCGTGAACTGGTCGATCTCATTAAAGCCTGTACCCAACCGGTACTGGGGATTTGCCTCGGCATGCAGCTATTAGGCGCGCGCAGCGACGAAAGCAACGGCATAGATATGCTGGGCATTATCGAGCAACCGGTGTTGAAAATGGTCGACCACGGTTTGCCTTTGCCACACATGGGCTGGAACCGTGTTTACCCGAAAGCGGGCGACCGCTTGTTCCGTGGCATCGACGACGGCGATTATTTTTACTTTGTGCACAGCTATGCAATGCCGGTTTGCGCCAATACCATCGCGCAAGCCAGCTACGGCGAAGCCTTCACCGCAGCGGTGCAAAAAGATAACTTCTTTGGTGTGCAATTCCACCCGGAACGCTCGGGTGCGGCAGGCGCAAAATTACTGAAAAACTTCCTGGAGATGTAAGCACCATGATCATTCCCGCTCTCGATTTAATAGACGGCACAGTGGTGCGCCTCCATCAGGGGGATTACGGCCAACAGCGCGATTACGGCAACGATCCGTTACCGCGCCTGCAAGATTACGAAGCGCAAGGTGCGCAGGTGTTGCACCTGGTCGATTTGACCGGCGCAAAAGACCCGGCAAAACGCCAAATCCCACTGATTAAAACACTGGTGGCTGGCGTCAATATTCCGGTTCAGGTCGGCGGTGGAGTCCGTACTGAAGACGATGTGGCCGCGTTGCTGGAAGCCGGTGTCGCCCGCGTAGTGGTGGGCTCAACCGCCGTTAAATCACCTGAAGTCGTGAAGGGCTGGTTTACGCGTTTTGGCGCGGATGCACTGGTGCTAGCGCTGGATGTGCGTATCGATGAACAAGGCAACAAACATGTTGCGGTGAGTGGCTGGCAAGAGAACTCCGGCGTTTCGCTTGAAGAACTAGTGGAAACCTATCTACCGGTTGGGCTCAAGCACGTTCTGTGTACCGATATTTCTCGCGATGGCACGCTGGCGGGTTCGAACGTTTCGCTGTATGAAGAAGTTTGCGCACGTTTCCCGCAAGTGGCGTTCCAGTCATCCGGCGGCATTGGCGACATCGGCGATATAGCCGCACTGCGTGGCACTGGCGTACAAGGTGTGATTGTTGGTCGCGCACTGCTGGAAGGGAAATTCAACGTAACGGAGGCGATTTCATGCTGGCAAAACGGATAATTCCTTGCCTGGACGTACGCGACGGGCAAGTCGTAAAAGGTGTGCAGTTCCGCAACCATGAAATCATCGGTGATATCGTGCCGCTCGCGCAACGTTACGCTGCCGAAGGCGCCGACGAACTGGTGTTCTACGACATTACCGCGTCGAGCGATGGCCGTGTGGTAGATAAAAGCTGGGTGTCGCGCGTGGCGGAAGTTATCGATATACCTTTCTGCGTGGCAGGCGGGATTAAGTCGATTGAAGATGCGGCACAAATTCTCTCATATGGCGCGGATAAAATTTCCATCAACTCCCCTGCTCTGGCAGATCCAGAGCTAATCACTCGTCTGGCGGACCGTTTTGGCGTGCAGTGTATTGTGGTGGGTATTGATACCTGGTTTGATAGCGAAACCGGGAAATATCACGTCAATCAATATACCGGTGACGAAAGCCGTACGCGTGTCACGACGTGGGAAACCGTGGACTGGGTGCAGGAAGTGCAAAAGCGTGGAGCCGGGGAAATCGTCCTGAATATGATGAACCAGGATGGCGTGCGTAACGGTTACGATCTGGAGCAATTGAAGAAAGTGCGTGAAGTTTGCCACGTGCCATTAATTGCATCAGGCGGTGCGGGAACCATGGAACACTTCCTTGAAGCCTTCCGTGATGCAGATGTCGACGCTGCACTGGCTGCATCTGTGTTCCATAAGCAAATTATCAATATTGGTGAGTTGAAACTTTTTCTGGCTCAACAAGGCGTGGAGATAAGAGTGTGCTAACACAAGAACAAAGAGAAAAACTGGACTGGGAAAAAACCGCTGGCCTGATGCCGGTCATCGTCCAACACGCGAAATCTGGCGAAGTGTTGATGCTGGGATACATGAATGCGGAAGCGCTGGCACAGACTGAACAAAGCGGAAAAGTGACGTTCTTCTCCCGCACCAAACAGCGTTTGTGGACCAAAGGTGAAACCTCCGGAAACTTCCTGGGCGTGGTCAGTATTGCCCCAGATTGCGATAACGACACGCTGCTGATTCTGGTGAACCCAATTGGGCCAACCTGCCATTTAGGCACCTCAAGCTGCTTCGGTGAAACCCATCACGACTGGCACTTCTTGTATCAACTTGAGCAACTACTGGCCTCGCGTAAGAGTGCAGACCCGGAAAGTTCGTATACCGCGAAACTATACGCAAGTGGAACCAAGCGTATTGCCCAGAAAGTGGGTGAAGAAGGCGTGGAAACGGCGCTGGCAGCAACGGTTAATGACCGCTTTGAGCTGAAGAATGAAGCATCGGATTTGGTCTATCACTTGCTGGTGCTATTGCAGGATCAGGAACTGGATTTGAGTGCGGTGATTGAGAATTTACGGGAAAGGCATAAGTAGGTTTTGGGCAAAATAAACCATTTTCGATGGTTTATTTTGCCCGTAATAAATGGTGTAAGAAATACTATTCAAACAGTGATAGTGAGTACACCCAAGCTGGGGTCATCGTCACCATTTTATGGTAGTCGTACGGTTGTGGGTCCAGACAACCGTGTTTCAGACTATAATCGAAAGAAAATAAACCAGAATTTATGAAGTAACTATCAAAAATTGAGGTCAAGCAAAAAAATGGTTTCTCATTCGCATCTGAAATAAATTTACTAACGAGTTTTTCATTACCTCCTTTAATGAACACTGGCACATCTCCAAAATCCTCAGGTGTCACACTCCCTTTAAACACAAAATCATAATCCTCAACACCTGTTTTAATAAAGAAACTTGGCGGAAATACTTTTCTTTCAAAGAAATATCTATTGAGAGCTGGTTTATGATCACCATAGACTAAAATTATAGCGTTCGGATCTATTTGTTCCAATTTCTCAGTAAACTCAGTGAGTCGAGTTATTGCCTCATGTAATTTAAAAGTATAAACACCTTCACCGAAATCATTATCAAATTGATAAGGCCCATGTGATGACATTGTCATAAGATTGAAAAAGAGCTTACCACCTTTATTATTTTTTACTTCATTCAAGACTGAGCGATATAGCAAAAAGTCATCAGGTTGCCATTGCCAAGGTTTCCGTTGCGCAACATATTCCTGAGGCAGATCCCCCATATCTGTTAGACTTATAAATTTATCAAAACCAAACTTCTCATATACCATATCCCTGCGCCAAAAGTTTTTAATATTATTGTGAGCAGCAATAGACTGAAAACCTTTATTGTGTAG